>SVGF01000108.1 GCA_015056475.1 Clostridiales bacterium | reverse complement strand
TCGCACGCCCGACCAATAAATTTTCCACTTCGGCTTCGCCTTCGCTTCAAATTTATTGGTCGCTTAAGTTGTAAACCATGTTTCTTCACAATTTGTAAACCATGTTTCTCTTGACACGCAGTTCGCCCCTACCATGTATCAGGAGAAGATTTTGTGATTTCTCCGCTAAGAACATCACACATTTAGCGTGAGCCCCATAACGAAGTTTTAACAAAAGCACTTATGATAACGAATAAATCGTTTGTCATAAGTGCTTTTTCGTTGCTTCAGACAATTTTCTCCAGATAGTAATGAATTGACGCTTTGCATCATGAATTGAAGCCTGACGGCTTCATGATTTGAAAACTTTGTTTTCATGAATTGAATTGCTATGCTTTATCATGCCGAAGGCAATTCATGAACGAAGTTCATTTCACGGTTGAAGCCAATTCATGCCATTTAGGGCAATTCATTATGGGCACGCTCGAATAACTTATGTTAATCCTTCGTTATCGCGCGTGCCCATTATATTACTGATCCTTTTTACTCTCAGCCTTAAGTCTGAGCTGTGTATTCAAAATTCTCTTTCTCAAGCGGATATTCTTGGGTGTAACCTCCAAAAGCTCGTCGTCCTTAATAAACTCAAGCGACTTTTCAAGCGACATTATCTTGCAGGGAACCAATCTCAATGCCTCATCGCTACCCGATGAACGCATATTTGTTGCATGCTTCTTTTTGCACACGTTAACCGCAATATCGCCCGTCTTTGCAGACTCACCAACTATCATACCCTCATAAACGGGCACACCTGCACCAATAAAGAGCTCGCCTCTCTCCTGCGCATTAAAAAGGCCGTAAGTAATAGCCTCACCCGTTTCAAACGCCACCAAAGCACCCGTCTGCCTTGTAGCAAGATCACCCTTGTAGGGCTCGTAGCCGTAGAATACGGAATTCATAACACCCTCACCGTGCGTATCCGTCAAAAATTCACTCTTGTAGCCAAAAAGACCTCTTGACGGAACGTGGAATTCCAATCTCATTCTGCTGTTAAGGGGAGTCATGTGCACAAGCTCGCCCTTTCTTGAGCCGATCTTCATCATTACCGAGCCAACAGAATCTTCGGGCACGTCTGTTACGAGTGATTCAATAGGCTCGCACTTAACACCGTCTATCTCCTTAAAAAGAACTCTGGGTGTGCTTACCTGGAATTCGTAGCCCTCTCTGCGCATAGTTTCTATAAGGATCGAAAGGTGCATTTCACCTCTGCCGCAAACGGTAAAGCTGTCTGTAGAGTCTGTTTCCTTAACTCTCAACGAAACGTCCTTCAAAAGCTCTCTGAAAAGTCTTTCTCTTATCTGTCTTGACGTTACAAACTTGCCGTCAAGTCCCGCAAAGGGGCTATCGTTTACGGAGAACGTCATTTCAACCGTGGGCTCCGAAATTTTTACGAACGGAAGCGGCTCGTCAACTCCGAGTGCGCAAATAGTCTGACCGATGGTAACGTCCTCAATACCCGAAATACAAACTATATCGCCAACCGATGCAGACTGCACGGGAACGCGCTTCAAGCCCTCTATCTTATAGAGGTTAACCACCTTGCCTTTGTACGTTGCAACGTTTCTGTGGTAATCGGATATCGTAACGTCCATAGCAGGCTTCAATGATCCCCTCTCAACTCTGCCTATTGCAATTCTGCCAACGTAATCGTTATAGTCGATGGATGAAACGAGCATCTGGAGCGATGAGTCAGCATCACCCTCGGGAGAAGGAATATAGTTCACGATAGTTTCAAACAATGGCTTAAGGTCAGTGCCCGGCACGTCAGCATCAAGGGATGCAACACCCGCTCTTGCTGAGCAATACACAACGGGGCTGTTGAGCTGCTCCTCAGTTGCGTTGAGGTCAAGCAAAAGCTCCAGAACCTCGTCGTAGACCTCGTCAACACGAGCGTCGGGTCTGTCAACCTTATTGATAACAATAATTATCTTATGGCCCATCTCAAGAGCCTTTTCAAGAACGAATCTTGTCTGAGGCATAGGACCTTCAAATGCATCTACAAGAAGCACAACTCCGTTTACCATCTTAAGCACACGCTCTACCTCTCCGCCAAAATCAGCGTGTCCGGGAGTGTCAACGATATTAATCTTGATGCCGTTGTACTCTGCGGCAGTATTTTTTGCCAGAATCGTAATTCCACGCTCTCTTTCAAGATCGTTTGAGTCCATAACTCTGTCTGCAACTTCCTGATTATCTCTGAAAACGCCGCCCTGCTTGAGCAAACCGTCAACGAGCGTTGTCTTGCCATGGTCAACGTGAGCGATTATGGCAATGTTTTTTAAGTCGTTTCTTATCAAAGCTTTTCTCCTGTTAAAGTAAAAAATTTATATACTATAAAAGATATTCTAAAAATAGGCAGTAAAAAACCGTCAACTTATGTTGACGGTTTCGCTTGGTACCCCCAAAGGGAATCGAACCCTTGTTACCGCCGTGAGAGGGCGATGTCTTGACCGCTTGACCATGGAGGCGAGATGGCTGCCGAACTAGGATTTGAACCCAGACAGAATGATCCAGAGTCATTAGTGCTACCATTACACAATTCGGCATCATTTGTTGACAACTTCGCTATCAACGATGTATATTATACAACAAAACAAGATTTTTGTCAATAGCTTTTTTGAAAAAAATCAAAATATTTTCAAAAAACTATTGCCTTTGCAAGTATTATGCCGGCAGCCACAGCCACGTTAAATGACGACTGTCCCGTTGCCATGGGAATTCTCACCATTTCATCAGCAGCTTCTTCCATTCCCTTTGAAATGCCGTTTGTTTCGTTACTTACAGAGAATGCTCTGCCGCCCGCTGTATCCATGTTATCAACGGTGATCGTGGTCCTTGCGCTTGTGCCGTATATCTTATAGCCCAAGCCTTTCAGCTTTGAAGTCAAAGCACCAATCTCATTTGTAGGATATTCAAGTATCGGGAATCTGCCAACAGCACCGCGGGCAGCTCTTATACAATTTTTATTATATACACTCGTATTACCAATATTAATTACCGCATCAGCACCGCAAGCGTCCGCAGTCCTTATCACAAGCCCAAGATTATCCGGGTTTTCAACGTTATCCGCAATGAGTATCACACCCTTGTGGTCAATGGATATATTCTCGGGCATAAACTGAGGCATAGCGCACACAGCTAATTCCTTTGGCACGGGGCGCGTCTGCGTAACGGACGATATAATTCCCTCCGTTGCCATAAAGCATTGAATTCTTCTCTGCTTTGCAGATTCTATTGTGCCGTTTTCAAGCAAACGCGATTTTGGAGAATAAACTATGTATTTGACGTCAGTGCCATCGTCAACAGCCCTTTTTATAAGTCTTTCTTCTTCAATTACAAAAAGTGCATTTTCCTTTCTGTATGAAAGCGAATCCATCTTTTTTAATTCTGCAAAAACAGGATTCTTTTTTCCTTCAAGGGATGCAAAATCGTATCTCGCAGGCACAAACGGAGAAACCTCTGCCTTGCAAACGCCGTTTTGTGTGCTTACAACGTCATAAATTCTTCTTGAAGGGCAAGTATCCCTAAACTCCTCGGGAATATAAACGCTGCCCACAAAACCGTAAGGTATTCTGTTGAAAAGATGAACGTATCCCCTCAAAGTTTTGGCAATAATAAAATATGCACCGTCGCACAAAACGAGCCTTTCATCACCGCGCGGGGATGAATAAATTATCTCGTCCTTTTTGTCGTTTGTAAGTAAATTCTCAAAGCGGGTAAAAATAGAATTTTCCATAACTCTCTCCAAAACTAAATATGATATATCATACCACATTTTTTAAAATAATGCAATACCGTAACCTCAAAACATTTGACTTTACGGCGATTTTGTGTTATACTGTAAGGTAGCAAATTATTTTTTGAGGAATTTCAATGAACAGATTTTTTACAGACAATATACAGAATGATCAGGCAATTTTAGGCGAGGAGGATGCCTACCATCTCAAAAACGTTTTAAGAGCGCGCATCGGCGAGGAATTTGAAATTTGCGACGGCGTTGCCCACGAATACGTTGCCGAGCTTATCAGCCTCGACAAAAAGAGTGCAGTATTAAATATCCTCAGCGAGATCACCGTCGAAAGGGAGCCTCATCACCGCTACTGCATCTGTCAGTGCATCCCCAAGGGCAAAAAGACTGACGACGTCGTGCGCCATTGCACAGAGCTTGGCATGAGCGATTATTTCCCCGTTATTTCAGAAAGAGTCAACGTAAAAAATATCGACGAATACGACAAGACCGACCGTCTGCAAAGAGTAGCCGACGAAGCCGCAAAGCAGTCAAAGCGCATTAAAATTCCCACAATAAACAAGCCCATAAAATTTTCACAGCTTGTAACCACAGCCCCGCAAAATGCAATCAAGATCATCGCGTGGGAGGAGGAGCACGAAATATCTCTGAGAAAGGCTCTTTCAGCCGTCAATAACGATTACGAGGTGTATATTCTCGTAGGTCCCGAGGGAGGCTTAAGTGCTGAGGAGGTCGCACTCGCAAAGGAAAACGGTTGGATATCAGTAACGCTTGGTAAAAGAATATTGCGCACCGAAACCGCACCCTTAACTCTCCTTTCCGCAGTATCATATCAGTTGGAGGACCTTGAATGAAAGTAGGACATTTAACACTCGGCTGTAAGGCTAATTCATACGATACCGATTCCATTCTCTCATCCTTCGAACAAAAGGGCTACGAGATAGTGCGCGACCACAGTCCTGCGGATATATACGTTATAAACACGTGCAGCGTAACAAACGTTGCGGAAAGAAAGTCCCGCCAAGCAATAGAGCGCGTATTAAAGCTTAATCCCGAAGCAATAATAGTTGTTACGGGCTGTTACGCTCAGGTCAAGCCCCACGAGGCTGAGAATCTAAAAAACGTTGCCGTTGTTTGCGGCACAAGGGACAGAAAGCACATAGTTGAGCTTACGGAAGAATACATCAAACAGCACAACAAAGGGCTTTGCGTTACCGAAAACACCAAGAATTACGATTTTGAGGATATTGACGTCATCAGCTTTGACGATAAAACGCGCGTCCAGCTCAAAATTCAGGACGGCTGTGACAATTTCTGCTCCTATTGCATAATCCCCTACGCGCGCGGCAGAGCTTGCAGTAAGCCCGTAGAGCGCGTGCTTGAGCAGGTAAAATACATAGCCTCCAAGGGCTACAAGGAAATAGTTTTAACGGGTATCCACATCGCTTCCTACGGTAAGGACTTAAAGGATTGTGATCTTGCAAAGCTTATAACCTTAATTCACGAGGCAACCGAGGGCACAAACGTCAGAATACGCCTCGGCTCGCTCGACCCGAGAGTAGTGACTGAGGATTTCGTTACCACCGTTTCAAAGCTTGAAAGATTCTGTCCGCAATTCCACCTTTCGCTCCAAAGCGGAAGCAACACAGTTTTACAGCGAATGAATCGAAAATACACCGCAGAACAATACGCAAACGGAGTTTGCCTCTTAAGAAAATATTTTTCATCCCCGTCCATAACAACGGACGTTATAACGGGCTTCCCCGGTGAAACCGACGAGGAATTTGCCGAAACTCTCGAATTTGCCAAAAAGATAGGCTTTGCAAAAATTCACATCTTCCCCTACTCCAAGCGAGAGGGCACCGTTGCGGCAAAAATGCCGAATCAAGTACCGCACTCCGTTGCAGTTGCAAGAGAAAAGGCTCTTGACGCCGTGCAAGCCCAAACGGGCCACGACTATATCAGCAGCTTTATAGGTAAGACCGTGAGCGTGCTTATAGAAGAAGAAAAAGTCATCGACAACAAGAAATACCTTTGCGGTTATACGCCGGAATACGTTTACGTAAGAGCCGAGGGTGACAGTACTCTGAGCAATACCATCGTCAACGTAAAAATACAAAACGCCGGTGATAGCTGGGCCCAAGGAAATATAATATAAAAATCAGGAGAAAACTATGTCAGAAATTCTAAGCAATTTACACCCGATCGTTGTATGCATAATAGTTTGCATTGCAAAGATCGTAGAAATATCCATCCAGTCCCTCAAAACCGTAATGATGGTCAAGGGTCAAAGGCTGAATGCAGCGCTTCTCGGCTTTGTGGAATGCCTCATCTGGGGTCTTGCAATTTCCACAATAATCAGCACACTTGGTGATAATTACCTCTTGCTTTTATTCTATTGCTTTGGATACGCCGTTGGTCTTTTCCTCGGTGCAACCATCGAAAACAAGATCGCTCTGGGCACGTCAAACCTTGAGCTCATTGCAAATGATGAAAGCACGCAAAAGATCACCGAATACTTAAAGGAAAACGGTAGAGGCTTTACAGTTTTTGAGGGTCACGGCTCAACCGACAAAATGAATATGATATTCATAGTCCTTCCCCGCAAGGAAACTCCCAAGGTTCTCAAAAGCATCCGCAAGGCGTGCGACAATAAGGTATTCGTTGTAGCGTCCGAGGTCA
>SVGF01000107.1 GCA_015056475.1 Clostridiales bacterium | reverse complement strand
TCACCTCAATAATTTTTTACTACGATATGCATTTTATCGTTTTTGAAACGATTTCTAATGTTTACTGCATAGTTTTTGTAATACTCATCAAAAATGAAATCACCATATAATTCTTCTGTTAGAGGAGTTTTGCCAATAATCATCAACGCTCTACAAGGAAGATTTCTAAAATCAGCCGCTAAACGTCTATGTTCCGCTTCGTCAAAACCGTTCATCATATCGATGTTTCCATAATCATTGAAGACACAATCATAGGGAGGATCTAAAAAGATAAAATCATCTTCTTGTGCCATATCAAAAATGCGGCTATAATCAAGATTAAATAATTTTGCGCCTTGCAAAAGCTCGCTATGCTGTTGTGTTACAAGTCGAGTATTAAGATTTGGGTATCTGCCGAAAGGAACATTGTAATCACCGTTATTATTGTATCTAATCATTCCCGAATAGGCAGTCTTATTGATAAAGAAATATAAAACTCCATCTAAATATGTATTATCTGGATGATTAAATAGTTCTCTCATACGATAATAAAGTTCCTCATTTGCATTAGGAACCCTCTCATCAGGCGTCAAGGCTTTCAATCTCTTATATTCTGCCTGATTAAGTTCATACACACGCTGAATGTCATCCAGCTGCTGACGCATAAGAGGATACTGGTCTCTCAACTGAGAATAAAAGGTCATCAATCGCTCATTTGCATCGTTGATAATAGCGTTTTCAGGTTCAAGATGGAAATAAACTGCACCACCGCCAAAAAAAGGCTCGATATATCTGTTAAAGTCATCTGGTATGTATTGAAGAAAACGGGGGATTTCACGAGATTTTCCGCCGCGATATTTTAAAACTGGATTCATAGGTTCAACCTCGCTTTCAACTAAACATAATTATACAAAGATATTATACCATACAACTCGAGTTTTTTCAATGGATTTTCTGTAAAATTTGATTCTTAGCAAATAAAACAAGGGAGACAACTTCCTTACGGAGCGTCTCCCTTAATACCCTCCTTTTATTTACACCCCTCACACCATCCCCGTCGGCAACAGCAGCTTTACCGGGCTTATGTTTGTATCGTTGTTTTTCAGTATAGTTGCAGGCATTATTGCCGTGTCGCCAAATCGCTTGCGTATCTTGTCTACGCATTTTTCCAGCTTTTCGCGCTTCTGCTCGGCGTCATGGTCCTCCAAAAGGGTAATCTGCATGGGCACGTCCTCACTCACAAGATCTATTGCTGTTACGGTTACTGACCGTACGTCCCTTGCCCACGAATATTCCTTTTCAAAAAGCTCAAACGCCGCGCGCGCTATCATATATGCGCTTTGTGTTGGCGGGTCAAGCTTTCTTTGCCATTGCTTTGTTACCAGGGTGTTGTCCTTTATGCTGATGCTCACTCCCGACGCTCTCTGCTTGCACGAAATAAGGCTCGATCCTATTGATTGCACAAGCTCAAGCATCACGCGCCACACGTCGTCGGGCGTGGTCAAGTCCTTTGCTGTGGTGGTGCCGTGCCCGAATGATTTTTGTTGGGGCACGTTATCCGACTTTTGCACGGGAGAGGAATCCTGCCCATTAGCATATTTCAAAAGCTGAACTCCACATTTGCCAAAATGCCTTTTCATAAAGTCCTCGGGCATGGCGGCAAGCTTGCCTATTGTATTTATTCCGTATTTGTCGAGCTCCCTTTTTGTGGCACGACCAACGCCCAAAAGGTCCGACGCGGGCAGATTCCATATTTTTTCTCTGAACGTGTCGCGTGGAATAACAGTAACAGCGTCTGGCTTTTTCATATCGCTGCCAAGCTTTGCAAATATCTTGTTGAACGATACTCCAACGGAAATTGTAAGCTCAGTTTCGCGCTTTACTCTGCATCTTATCTCGTTTGCTATCTTTTCTCCCTTTTTTATGTCAATACCCCAGCCACCAACGTCCATCCAGACTTCGTCCATACCGTAGCTTTCAACGGCATCGGTGTAATCGGCGTATATTTTTTTAACCATTGCGGAATATTTAACGTAGAGATCAAAATGTGTAGGCGCAATGACAAGGTCGGGACATTTTTGCTGCGCCTGCCATATCGTTTCACCCGTTGCAACTCCAAAAGCCTTTGCGATTCCATTCTTTGCCAAAACTATTCCGTGCCTCTCCTCCTTGCTTCCGCATACCGCTACGGGCTTATCCCTCAACGACGGATCTCTTACACACTCACAAGACGCGTAAAAATTGTTGAGATCGCAATGCAGTATCACTCTTTCCATAAAAATTCACTCCTTTTTGTTTTTGCTATTGACAAAATCTGCGTTTAACTGTATAATATATGCAGTTAAACTGCTTGTTTATATTATACACAGTTTAACTGCATTTGTCAAGTATAAATTGCAGATAAACTGCATATTTTTACAAAAGGAGGAAAATATGACCTTTGCAGAAAAAATACGTCGTCAGCGCAAGGATAGGGACATGGGGCAAAAGGAGTTTGCGGAATATATTGGAGTGTCGCTCAGAACATTGAGCGATTACGAAAACTCAAAAGCCCGTCCGCGCACAAGGGAGGCATATCAGCGAATTGCAACGACCCTTAACGTCAACATAAATTATCTGCTCAACGAGGATGACGATTTTATAATCACATCGGGCGAGCTTTTTGGTTACAAGGGCAAAAAGGGTGCTGAAAAGCTTCTTGCTGATGCAAACGCATTGTTCGCAGGCGGTGAGCTTGCCGAGGAGGATAAGGACGCACTTATGTTTGCACTCCAGCAATCATACATAGATGCAAAGCGTAAGAATAAAAAATACGCCCACAAAAAGAGTGAGGACGAAGAATAATGCTCAGAGCAGATGAAGCCGTTGCGGCGGCAGATAAACTATACAAGCGATTCAAAACGCGAAACGCAGATGAGTTAGTTGAGCTTTTGGGGATAACCGTGTATAATTGTCCGTTTGTAAAGCAAAAAGGCGTTTATACGGTTATAGAGCGCAATCCGTACGTGTATATAAACGAATCCCTCGATCCTAAAATGCGCTCGATAGTTCTTCTCCACGAGATAGGGCATCACATACTCCACAGACGAGAAGCAATGCGGATAGGCGGATTTTGCGAGTTTGATATATTTGCTATACAAAAAAACAGAATGGAGTACGAAGCAAACACATTTGCGGCGCAAATATCGCTTCCCGACGATGAAATATTAGAATATATAATGCGCGGCGACGATGTGGAAAAGATTGCCCTTGCTATGAACTCCGATGCAAATCTGGTTGCGCTGAAGGTGGAGCATCTCAACAAATTGGGATATGAGTTCAGAGCGCAAGAGCATAGAAGTGATTTTTTGAAATAATTTTATAAAAATATAAAAAGCTGCCGAATCAAATCAAAAACCTGCGACTTATGGGTGAAAGCTTTCAAAGAGGTCCAAAATGGAAAAAGAAATATTAAAATATGCAGAGTATCTGTTTGCTATTGCCCATAAAAAATGTTCAGATATAAATGACGCAGAAGATCTGACGCAAGAAACGCTTTTAGCGGCATTGCAGTTTGTCAAACGAGGCGGAACTATATCCAATATGAAGTATTGGTTAACGTCGGTATTATCAAATAAGTGGAACGATATGTTGAGAAAGAAATATCGCTTACCGCTTATAAGTATAGACGCTGTTCCCGACGTTGAGAATCTTGAAATTTGTGACGATGATCAAGATATTGACAGACCTACAGCTGAGCAAATAAGGCGCGAGGTTGCATATTTGGCCAAATTGCAACGTGAAGTGATAGTAAAGCATTATCTTGAAGGAAAGAAAGTGCAGGATATAGCCGATGAATTGGGCGTGCCCAAGGGGACGGTATTATCCCGTTTATCTTCGGGCAGAGAACAGATGCGGAAAGGATTTGATTCAATGGAACAATATGAAAAGCAAAGCTATATTCCCGAACGCCTTGAAATAAACGGCAGCTTTGAACGTTTGGGGATTAACCGTGAACCGTGGTCACTTGTGGATGATGATCTTATGAAGCAAAATATTTTGATCATTGCATACGAGCAACCCTTAACTACCGTGGAGATCGCAAAAGCGCTCGGAATCCCAACACCTTACGTTGAATTTGCGGTTGATGATCTTGTTAAAAGCGAGCTGATGGTGAAAAACGGGAACAAGGTCGTAACAGATTTTTTGATCTCAACACCGCAGGATAAGTCTTCCAAGCTTGATATTCAGATTGATTTTGCAAACAGACAGTATAAATCAGTATGGAATCTTATAAATGAGATGTTTTTAACCATACAGTCGTTGGATTGGTATGAACGCTTGTCCGAGAGTGAACAGATCGATCTTAAATATTACGCTATGATAGATCTTCTTGCAAGAGGGCAATATCACGCTGAGAGCAGAATAGTTGACACTCATGAGGTTTACCCCGAAAGACACGATGGCGGTAGATGGATCGCGCAGGGCACTCGCTATGATATGAACTTTAAGTGGGAGGATGATCCGTTTTCAAAGTATTGCTATGGCGGAGAACGTTGGACAAGATTTGATGATTTTATGGGCAGCAGATCGGTAGAGCTTCGCGTTTACGATACACAGCCCGATCTGAACAAATATGAGCACGGCCCCGTCGAGATACACGATGACAATCTGTGCGAAATGCTTTACATTCTTTATAAAGAGATACCGTTTGAACATACGGGCTTTAACGTAATGTATTTGAAGGATATTCCTCATCTTGCAGATTGCGGTATCATAAAATATGAAAATGGTAAGCCGAGAGTAGCTATTCCGGTTATAAGCAAGGCACAGCTTTCACAGCTCTTAGGAATAACTATATCATATATGGTAAGATTGAGCGATCTGATAGAGCCTGAATTGCGTGAGATCCACCCAAAATTAAAGCTGGATATGCCTGTTCATCTTGAAGACAGGATAGCTGAATTCAGAAAATACGTATTATATGCATTCCCTATGGCTATCGTAAAGAAAGCTATTGCCGAGGAGGATTTTAAGCTTAACGATAAACAAAAATCAATTCCGATGGTATTAGTTATTGAGGAAGCTGAAAACGTAGTAAAATAAAGCTAACGCCGAGAGCAAAAGTTCTCGGCGTAATTTTATTATAGCTTGTATTATCAACACCACTCATCAAACAAACCTACTATCCTCTCCATCAGCTCTTCATCCGGCTCAAAACATTTCTTTTTATCGAGATTTTTTGCCATAAACTCTGATTTCGTTTCTTCGCTGTACTCCTTACCGCTTGACTCAACGTAATTATTGTAATTTTCGTTAAGCTCATCTCTGTATGCTTTGGAATCGTCTGAATACAAAATAAAATTATGCCCTCTGTCCTCGTAGAGTACAAAATCAAATCTGTTGTCTTCGGCAAATTCCGCATAGAATTTATCATATCCGTATTTTGTGGGGACGGTTTCATCATCCTTGCTGTGGATTATCATAATTCCCGCATCACTTGATGCCATGGAGTCAAGTGCGGTTGTATGAGCATATTTTTTGCCGAATTTTAATCTTTCATAAAGCTTTAAGTATGGCATAACAGGTGCCGTTGGCATTCCCGAAACTGCTTTGCCCTGATATTCAAGCAGGTCCTCGCTTTCGTTAAAGCCTGCTACCACAACTGCCGCCTTTACCTCGGGGTGGGTTTTTAATACGTTTGCAACGGAATAGCCTCCCCAGCTGTGCCCGATAAGTGCTACGGGAAGATCCTTGTATTCGTCGTCATTACGGATGTGGCAAAGCGCGTTATCAAGATCAACAACACCCTGCGGAAGCCCCTCAACGGAGTTACCTTGACTGTTGTCGTTGCCTCTTGCGTCGTATGCAAATACGAGATATCCGTTTGAAGTGAATACGTCAACCAACGGCATATAAAAATTGTGCCCGCCGCCACCCATGCCGTGGGATATTACAACAACGCCCTTGACCGCCTGCCCTGACCGCGAATATTTATATCCTGCAAGAGTCATTCCGTTTGATATAAAATCACTCCTTTTAACACTCAATCCCTCATAGTCGCTTACGGAGAATTTCAGCCAGTCTTGTGTTTCATATCTCACACCAAAAACTGTTTCATATACTGCCGCCGTTACTACGGGCATTACCACAGTTGGAATTGCCGCCGCAAGGCAAATCATCGCCGTAATAATAGCACGCTTTTTGCTTTTTCTTTTCATATTTTACCGTCCTGTATATAATGAAATATTTACCTCTATTTTGTCACCCGTAAAGGTGAATTATACTCTTATACACGCTATTAATATAGCACATAATCCAAAATTTTTCAATACTACTTAATACATTATACTTGAAATATACAAATTTATTTGTTATAATATTTTAGTAAAGATATTTTTGTGTTTTTTATAAAAATCCCCTTGCGTAAGGTATTGCTTGTTACGCAGCGTAATGTGGTATAATAATTACAATAGGAGGTGAAAGCTATGTCAAAATACACAACCGGAGAGA
>SVGF01000106.1 GCA_015056475.1 Clostridiales bacterium | reverse complement strand
ATCAGTATGGGTGCGTGTTAAATTTACAACCCTTCCGTCTTCGCCCTTAGGCGAATCCACCTCCCCTTACACAGGGGAGGCTATGGTGTGGTGCGTTTTTATGGGGATTTACGGTAAAATACGCAGCAGCCAGCGGGACGCCGAGGACGTCGTCCCCTACAAGGTTGATGTTGTTTTTTCGGATGGATGCGCAAAATCGTAAGGGTGGTTCGGGAATTGAACGCAAATGACGTATTATTTACACCTCATCCGTCACGCTGCGCGCGACACCTTCTCCCGCTGGAGAAGGCTTTGTTTGTGCGGTTAGTGAGGCAGACGACCAATGGTCGTCCCTACAGAGTTATGCGGATAAACGGGACGTCGAGGACGTCGTCCCCTACAAGATCAATGTCGTTTTGTCGAATAAATGAGTAAAATTCGCAGGGGTTCATGATGCCCTCTCCGTCGCCTGCCGTGAGTTTGGACTAAAACAGAATAAAAAATCGGCGTAGTGCCAACTAAAAACACTACGCCATAGTTTGTTCAAAATTATTACTTCTTTGCAAATACTCTTTGTATGAGCTTTACTATCTCCACTATCGGGATAACTAAAACGCCCAGAGCTGCCGCGATTGCAAATTCCTCAATGCCAACGGGAGTGAATCCGAATGCATTTGCCAAGAACTCAACCTCGCAAACAAGCACAGTTGCGGCAATTGCACCTATACCCGCTATCCAGAGTGCAACATTGTTGTGACCGAGAGTGAATATGCTCTTTCTTTGAGATCTCATGTTAAAGCTGTGGAATATTTCTGCCATGGACATTGTAAGGAATGCCATTGTCATGCCGTGATCTCGACCACCCATGTTTGCCCCTATAAAATACGAAGCAAGAACAAGCACCGAAACCATGAGTCCCTGATATGCAACGTCAAAGCCAAGACCACCCGAGAAAACGCCGTCCTTGGAGTTACGCGGCTTGCGATCCATAATTCCCGGCTCTGCCTTTTCAACACCCAAAGCAAGTGCGGGGAACGAGTCTGTAACAAGGTTTATCCAAAGAAGATGTACGGGAGCAAGTATCTCAAAGCCCATAAGAGTTGCAACGAATATGCTTATTACCTCAGAAATGTTTGAGCCGAGAAGGAACTGTATCGCCTTACGGATATTGTCGTAAATACGGCGTCCCTCCTCTACCGCGCCTACGATGGTTGCAAAATTATCGTCCGCAAGCACCATATCGGCAACGTTCTTTGTAACGTCCGTGCCCGTAATGCCCATACCAACGCCGATATCAGCAGCCTTGATCGACGGAGCGTCGTTTACACCGTCACCCGTCATGGCGGTGATGTAGCCGGCACCCCTCCAAGCGTTTACTATCCTTGTTTTGTGCTCGGGCTGAACGCGCGCATAAACGGATATGTTCATGAATTCCTTTTCAAATTCCTCGTCACTCATTTCGTTGAGCTGTGCACCCGTTATAGCCTTTGCGCCGCCGCCAAGAATTCCGAGCTCCTTTGCAATGGCAACCGCAGTATCAACGTGGTCACCCGTTATCATGATGGGACGTATACCTGCGCTTCGGCACTTTTCGATTGCAACCTTGACTTCGGGGCGCACGGGATCTATCATTGCAGAAAGGCCTATAAAGCAAAGATCGTGCTCAAGAGCCTCAGCCTCGTAGCTTTCGGGCTCTGCAGTATAGGTACGCATGCCGCATGCAAGAACTCTGAGTGCTCTGTCAGCAAAACTCTTGTTTGCAGAAAGTATCTCCTGTCTGTATTCATCCGTCATCAGAACAGGCTTGCCGTCCTTTAAGTAGTGCGTGCACAAGCCCACAACAACGTCGGGGGCACCCTTTGTGTACTGAACGAATTCGTTACCGTTTGGATGAACGGATGACATCATCTTTCTGCCGGAATCAAACGGAGCTTCGCCGCATCTTGGGAACTTTTCTTTGAGCTCGATCTTTGAAATACCGAGCTTTGCCGCCCATTCAACAAGTGCCGCCTCCGTGGGCTCGCCCTCAACTTTGCCGTCGGGGTTAAGCTGCGCATCGGAGCAAAGCGCCATTGCGGATGCAAGGAGAGAAGTATCCTCGCCGTATGAATCCACAACAGTCATTTTATTCTGTGTGAGTGTACCCGTTTTATCCGAACATATGATCTGGGCACAACCGAGAGTTTCAACAGCTGTCAATTTACGGATGATCGCATTTTTCTTTGACATATTTGAAACGCCCATTGAAAGCACCACCGTTACCACCGCAACAAGGCCCTCCGGAATTGCCGCAACGGCAAGCGATACTGCTACCATGAATGAATCAACAAAAACGTCTGCTGTAATATTTCCGCCTGCACCGATGAGCTTTACGCCGAATATCAAAACACAGATGCCGAGAACGAGCCACGTAAGTATTTTTGAAAGCTGTGCGAGCTTGAGCTGAAGGGGAGTTTTGCCCTCCTCTGCCTGTACGAGAGCATCTGCGATCTTGCCCATTTCGGTTTCCATGCCCGTTGCCGTAATAACTGCAGTACCTCTGCCATAAACGACCGTTGAACCCATATAGACCATGTTTGCTCTGTCACCAAGGGGAACGTCCTTTGACTCATCGCTGAGATTGATAATGTCAATAAACTTATTTACCGGTACGGACTCACCCGTAAGGGCTGCTTCCTCAATTTTGAGGCTCGCATTCTCAATAAGTCTGCCGTCTGCAGGGACAGCATCGCCCGCCTCAAGCACAACTATGTCACCCACCACGAGGTCCTCACTCCTTACGTGAACGAGCTTGCCGTCACGGATGACCTTGGACGTTGCCGCCGCCATCTCCTGCAGGGCTTCAATAGCCTTTTCTGCCTTGCTCTCCTGATACACACCAAGCACGGCGTTAAATATTACAACCGCAAGAATGATGATGGAATCCGTAAAGGCATCAAGGGTAAGCCCGTGAGCCATTACCTCAAGCACACCGCTTACAACCGCCGCAACAAGAAGAATAATAATCATGGGGTCAGCAAGCTGCTTGAGAAATCTCACTACGAGAGAATCCTTCTTGCCCTCCTTGAGCTTATTCTTGCCATTCTCGGCGAGCCTTTTCTCGGCTTCTTCGGTTGTAAGACCGTTTGGCGAGCTCTTTGTGCTGTCAAGCACTTCTTCAATTGATCTGCAATAGAACTTCATAAAAACCTCCTACTGTTTATTGGTCAGCCTATCAAAATAAAAAAGACTTACAGATAGGACTAACCTATCCATAAGTCTGGTCATTTAATTCAAGCCAGGTCCACTCAGAACCACGATGTTGACTTGCCTCGGCAACAACGCCGATGACTACTCCCTTAGGGACACTATTGCATTTGTGGGGAATATCCCCGACAAGTATATATTATACACGAATTTATTAACGAGGTGTGTCTAATTTGTTAATAAATTGTAAATCGTGGTGTATCCTTACATCATAATATGCTTTGCCATCAATGCGGCAGTGAGCTTTACGGCACACAGAGTGGATTCCTCCTGAACTCCTACTGTTTTACTGAATGCAACAACACAGCCTATGGGATCGCCCTGAGCCACTATCGGGCAAAGGCACTGCCACAAATAATCAAGCGGTGTTGCTTCATCCTCAACAAGCGGGATGGTTGAAGCCTTTGCCTGCCCAGAGGACAGTATAACCGGTTTTTTATCCCATATTGCTTTTGCAAGTGCGGTGGTGATGCCCTTATCGTAATAATCCTTTCGGGAACCGTGATTCACGGCAACCATTGTGTCGCTGTCGCTTATCAGGACGGTGCATCCAAGCACGTCCGACAAGCCCGACGCGTATTCCTCTGCAATTGTTCTTATCTCCATTACGGGAGAGTATTTCTTTAACGTTACGGAATTATCCGTATCTGTGAATATTTCCAAAGGTGTGCCCTCGTTTATCCTCATTGTACGTCTTATCTCCTTGGGAATAACGATTCTGCCGAGATCATCAATTCGGCGGACAATACCCGTTGCTTTCATATATAAATCTCCTTTTAATTCAAATCGTGATGTTAGTATTTGTAATTTATGGCGATTTATACTGATTTACTTTTCTAAACCTAAATTTGTTCTCTTTTGCGATATTGTAACGGTGAGCAGTTTGCCTCCTCTTTGAAAACTCTGCAAAAATAAGATGTGCTGCTAAATCCGTATTTCACGCTTATTTCGGTAATAGATAAATTTGTTTTCTTCAGTTCATTTTTAGCAAGGACGATACGCGTTTTCAAAATATAGTTCATAACCGTCATTCCAGTATGCTTCTTGAATTGTCTGCAAAAATAATATTTGCTTATATTTATAACAGAGCAAATTTTATCAATATCTATATCTAACGAAATATTTTCATTAATATACTTTATAGCCTTACTCATAAAATCTATGGTGGCAGGTGTACTTTCTACGGTATATTTATCAAAAAAACAAAGCAACCGCAAAACACAAGAGAATAAAGTCAATTCTACGTTGCAGTGAGTGCTATTATTCATTTCCTTAAAAATACCATCAACTTCATCTCTGTCGCTTTCATCTATTTCGGCATAAATAATAGCTTTATCAAAAAAGCTTTTGAACACATTGCTTTTGTTTAAGAGATCCGATATTTTATCCAGCTCATACGGCAACACCATAAGCTTGCTTCGGTCATAAATTGCAGGTTCATCCGGCATAGTATAATGATATGTGTTTGCAGCAATCAAAACGAGAGATCCTTTTTTTATCGGAAATATCTGTTCTTTGCTGACAATGCTTCCTCCGTCGGAATATATACATAAAAAGATGCTCTTTGGACGCATGCCAGGTTTTATATAAAGGATCTTTACCTCGTTGATGATATACAATTCTTTCTTCCATATTCTCACCCTCTCATATTATAGCATTTTTTGCAGAAAAAAGCAACTATAGTAAATTTTACAGCAATATATATGTGGTTTCAGATGATTTTTTGTGATATAATCCTATTATAAGATATTGACCAAAGGTATGAATGAGGATGAAAGGAGTTCAATTTATGGCAATTCAAAAATTTATTGTAAGTAAAGATGAGACTATTTATGAAGCTTGGCCTGATTTAGTTCAGACCGATAGCGGTAAGCTTATATGTGTTTTTTCTGAATGTAATCATCATTGTGACAGAGAAAATGCAAGAATTATGATAACCGAAAGTCTTGACCGAGGTAGAAATTGGTCTGCAAAGAAGCCTTTGACAGAAAGAGGAAAAAGAGATGACTTTTTCAACTGTGCAAGAATTTCAAAGTTACATGATGGAAGACTTGCTATTATATGCGATAAACTTGAGGGCTTCGATAAAGAAAATACGGCAGTGACATACGTATGGTACGGCGACAAGGAGGGTGAGCGCTGGAGCAAGCCTGTAATTTTACCTTTTAACGGAATTGTTCCCGACAAGCTTTTGCAACTTAAAAATGGCAGACTTATTATCTCAAATCATAGCAGAAATGAAAATAATAAACTAGAGCAACACCTATGGTACAGTGATGACGGAGGTAAAACCTGGTCTGATAGAATTACTGTTGCCTCAGATGACAGATATAACCTTTGTGAAGTGTCTATTTTAGAGTGTGATAACAATACATTGGTAGCTTTTCTTAGAGAAAATTCTTTTAATGGATATGATTTATTAAAGGCAATATCTTACGATAACGGCGAAACCTGGTCACCAGTTTATAACACCCCTATAGATTGTGGTCACAGACCTACTTCGGGATTTTTAAATGATGGTACGGTAATGATTACGTATAGATACATACCTGCTGGGATGCATAACGTATTTGTGGCATTTCTCAAAAAAGAAGATTTATTGGAAACCGAAAGACAAAATCAAAAGATTCGTATAATGCCACTTGATTATGACCGTAATCATGAGCCGGATTTGGGATATACAGGCTGGACACAGTTTGATGATGGGGAAATATATGTAGTTAATTATATTAAAGATGATTCGAGTAAAGCGTATATCAGAGGTTATAGTTTTTATCCGGATGATGTAGTTTTGCCTGAAATCAAAAATGATATATAATTGTATTTTGAAAGGATATTTATAATGATAAAATACAAAGGAATCTTTACGGCGCTTCTTACGCCTTTTGATAAAGAAAATCGTGTAAACGAAAAAGAACTTGAGAAATTAGTTAGATTTAACCTAAGCAAAGGCGTAAAAGGCTTTTATGTGGGTGGTTCCACCGCAGAAGCATTTTTGCTTTCTACTAACGAGCGTAAACAAATTATGGATGTAGTAAAATCAACTGCACCGGATGCTACTTTAATTGCTCATATCGGTTCTATAAATGAACTTGAAGCAACTGAACTTGCAATTCACGCGAAAAAAATAGGATATGATGTTATTGCATCTGTAGCACCTTTTTATTATAAATTCACTTTTGAAGAAATTAAAAACTATTATTTCCGATTGGCAGATACCGCGGAACTTCCAATGCTTGTTTACCATATCCCCGCTTTTTCGGGTGTTAATATGAACATAAACGATATGGGACAATTTCTTAATGATGACAGATTTTTAGGAATTAAATATACGTCAAATGATTTCTTCACAATGGAACAATGCAAATCTAACTTTCCTAAAAAGGTTGTTTATAACGGTTTTGACGAAATGTTTTTAGCAGGTCTTTCTATGGGAGCAGATGGTGGA
>SVGF01000105.1 GCA_015056475.1 Clostridiales bacterium | reverse complement strand
CATGAGCTTTGCGAGCTTGAGGGCAGAGTGCATGGTATAAAGAATTACCACGTGATCACAAAAGAATATAACGATGATATCGTTTTCTTAAGAAAAATAGTTGCGGGTGAAGCTCTCCACAGCTACGGTATTCAGGTGGCAAAGCTTGCGGGAGTTCCCGATTCTGTGATTGAAAGAGCTAAGCAGATACTTTCGGGCCTTGAGAATACAGGCTCAAAAAAGAATGCACCTGTTGAAGCTGCTCCTCAGACTGTTGAAAGTGCGGCAGATCCAAAGCTTTTGGCATTGCAGGATGAGCTTCGTCGTTTGAACGTGGATAAGATAACAGCAATAGAAGCACTTGTAATGCTTGACGACCTAAAGAAAAGGTACACTTGAATATGAGCAAAATTAATTTACTTGACGACAGAATAATCAATCGTATAGCCGCAGGTGAGGTGGTGGAGAATCCTGCATCCGTCATTAAGGAGCTTGTGGAAAACTCCATTGACGCGGGTGCCACAAGCATCACAATAGAATTTTCTAAGGGTGGCACCGAATCTATAAGAATAATCGACAACGGCTCGGGTATGGATGCGGTTGATGCAAAGACTGCATTTATCCGTCACGCTACGAGTAAAATATCATCCGCTGATGATCTTGATCACATTGCTACTATGGGCTTTCGTGGTGAGGCGCTTGCCAGCATAAGCGAGGTTTCGCGTATAGTGCTTACAACAAGTACAGGGGATGAGGGTACAAGAATTATTATAAATGGCGGTGTGTGCGAAAGTGTAAAGCCGATAGGTTTTCCGCGAGGCACTACCATTGAGGTAAGCGATCTTTTCTTTAACACCCCTGCAAGAAAGAAATTCTTAAAGTCATCCAAGGGTGAGACTACGTCAATACTTGAGCTTTGCCAAAAATTCATACTCTCACACCCCGAGGTGTCGTTCAGAGTTGTGAATAACGGCAGAGTTGAAATGTCATCCTCCGCGGACAAGTCCCTTTTGGGCGCTATTTGTACCGTTTATTCCGAGGATGCAAGGGACGAGCTTTTTGCAACCGAATATACGGATGGCAACATAACTGTAAACGGCTACGTTTCAAAGCCTGCATATTCACAGGCAAACAGACGTAAGCAGTCGTTTTTTGTAAACGGCAGATACGTAAAGAGTGCGCTTATCGCTTCTGCACTTGATGAAGCGTACAAGGGCAGTCTGATGATAAATAAATATCCGTGGGCAATATTGAACGTCACACTTCCCTTTGATGCTGTTGACGTAAACGTTCATCCGCAAAAAACAGAGGTCAGATTTGCTGATTCACGTAGCGTGTTCAACGCAGTTGTAAAGGCTGTATCGCGCGTGCTTTTGCCCGAAACGGTTCTTCCCGAGCTTGAAATAGTGGAGGATGAGCCCATAAAGCCAACAACGGCTGCAACGGTAACGGTCAGCCTTACGGATAAATTTGACGATGAGCCCGTTAATGTTGAGCCAAAACAAGAAGTAATACCAACTCCGGTTGAGGTCAAAAAGCCGTCGGAAGAAAAGAAAGCTCCGGCAGTAAATGCTGCACAGCCAAGGTCGGCTGCATTCGCAGAGAAGAAACAAGAGGATACCGTAAAGCTTTCAACGTCATCAACGTTTGATGACGAACCCGAAAAGGAAGAGCTTAAACCGAACAAAGCTACCCCGACTCCGCTTTTTGAGGTAACGCCCGTTGCAATGCAGATGCCGAAAATGGCAGATATAAAATCTCAAAACAAGATTCCCTTATCTGTAAGGGAGAATATAAAGGATACTGCTTCATCCACGGCTCAAAAGCCTGAGCAAAAGACTGTTCCTGAACAAATTACAGTTTTAGAACATACAGAGGTAGTAAATATTCAATCTCCCGAGGAAAAGGCTGAAATTATAGGCACATTGTGGGATACGTATATAATCTGCAAAAAGGGTGATGCTTGTTATATAATCGATCAGCACGCCGCACACGAAAGATATCTTTTTGATAAATATCTTGAGGAATTCAATTCGGGAAAGGTGCTCATACAACAGCTACTCATTCCTGAGGTTATAGAAGCAGAGCCGTTCTTTATAGATATTATTACCGAAAACGCTGACACATTTGCAAAGCTTGGCTTTGACGTTGAAGCATTCGGTAACAGATCGTGCATTATCAGAGGTGTGCCGTCGATAGCGTGCGAGGCTCCGTTCAAGATAATATTTGATGAGGCGGTAGAGCTTATAAAACAGAATGCATCAACAAAGGATCTTATAGTGCAGTCAGTAAGCAAGGAGCTCATGAGATCCGCTTGTAAGCACGCCGTAAAGGGCAACCAAAAGCTTTCTCAGGCTGAGCTTGAGTATATAGTCAATGCGATCTCACAGCTTAAAGGGCTTACTTGCCCCCATGGCAGACCCATTGCGGTAGTTCTCACCAAAAAAGAATTGGAGAAGAGATTTGGCAGAATTCAGTAATCAGAGATTGATAGCGGTCGTAGGTCCTACCGCTTCGGGAAAGACCTCGCTTGCGATCAAAATAGCAAAGCGGTTCAACGGCGAGATAATATCAATGGACTCGATGCAGATATATAAATATATGTCCGTTGGTACTGCAAAGCCAACCGTTGAGGAGATGGACGGCGTGGTGCACCACTTGCTTGACTTTGTTGAGCCCGGAGATACTTTTACAGCCAACGATTACGCTGAACTTGCGCGAGAGAAGATAAACGAAATAACGTCAAGGGGTAAGCTCCCCATACTTTGCGGCGGCACGGGGCTTTATCTCAACAGCGTGCTTTATGCTTATGAGATGTCCGAGGCTGCAAGTGACGATAATTTAAGAGCTGAGCTTGAAGCTTTTGCGGCACAAAACGGTAATGATGCTTTGCACGACAGACTCAGAGCACTTGATCCGCAAAGCGCAACTGAAATACACCCAAATAACGTAAAGCGAGTGATAAGGGCGCTTGAAATATGTATACTGACGGGCAAGCCCCGTTCAGAGCAGATGACTGCCGAGGCAAAAAATGTGTATCCTGCACTGATTTTCGGCATGGATATGCCAAGGGATGAGCTTTATGAGAGAATAAACAAGCGAGTGGATATAATGCTCTCACAGGGACTTTTGGCGGAGTTTGAGGACTTGCTTTTGAGAGGGATCCTCAGCAAAAACGATACTACCTCACAAGCCTCTCAGGCAATAGGCTATAAGGAGCTTTTGTCTTACAAACGAGGGGAGATAACGCTTGATGAAGCAGTAGAACAAATTAAAATGAATTCAAGACGGTATGCAAAGCGTCAGTTGACGTGGTTCAGAAGAAATAATGATATTATTTGGATCGACCCGCGTAAAGATGATAACGTTGCCACCGCATTAGAAAATATTAAAACTTTTTTGAAAGGATAATTTTATGAATATTCAGGATTACAAGTACAAAATTGAGCTTCATGCGCATACTAAGCCTGTAAGCGGATGCAGCTCAATAAGACCCGAGAGAATGGTAGAGATAATCAAGGAGCTCGGTTGCGATGCAGTTGTTATTACAAACCATTGCAGAACAGGTAGCGATAAGAATTTTGCTGAGCATTACCTTAACGATTACCGCCGCACAAAGGAAGCTGGCGAGAAGTGTGGTGTAAACGTAATTCTCGGTATGGAGCTTTATGCTTCGGGTGATGATCGCCTCATTTACGGTATTGACGAGGAATTTGTAAAGAATACTGTTGAAATGCCCGAGGAATCCTATCGCGAGATCTACAAAAAGCTCAAGAATGACAAGAATTTTTTTGCTATTGCTCACCCATTCAGAGGCTCATGGAGAGATCTTGAGGATGACTGTATTGATGCAATCGAGGTATTTAACCTTCACCCCGGTCACAATTCAAAGGTGGGACTTGCTGCGCGCTACGCCAAGACACATGATATTAAGCGTGTTATCTGCGGCTCTGACCTTCACGATGAGCCCCATCAGGGAATGGCACTTTTGAGAACAAAGACCCTCCCCAAGGATTCTTTTGAACTTGCCGAGATACTCAAGTCGGGCGATTATTTATTTGATATCTCCGGAAATATCGTAATTCCTTACAATTTTCAGGGTGAATTATGAATCCGAACGATTACAAATATAAAATAGAGATGCATTGCCATGCATACCCCGCAAGCAGATGCTCTCATGCCTCACCCGAGCAGTTAGTAGATCTCTACAAGGCGGCAGGGTATGACGCTGTGGTGCTCACCGATCACATTAATTACACGTACCGTTTGAGAGAACGTTATGCAAGCGATTACGATGCCGCTGAGCACTTCCTTTCTTGTTACAGACAAGCAAAGGCAAGAGGGGACGAGGTAGGCCTTAAAGTGCTTTTAGGTATGGAGTTTTGCGATCCTGCAACGGGTAGGGATATTTTGATATACGGAGTTGATGAAAAATTCGTCCACGATACTATCCCTTACGTTAATGCTTCGTTGAAGGAATTGCGTAACGACTTAAAGGGTGAGGATACAGTGCTTATAAACGCTCATCCATTCAGAAGCGAGATAGCAGAACTTGAGGATGATGTTTTGGACGGCATTGAGGTGTTCAATCACAATCCGCAGGATCACGACAAAAACGGGCTTGTTGCAAGATATGCAAGAGATCACGAGGTTGGTATAATCACGGGCGGATCGGATTTCCACATTCCCGGTGAGGAGGATATGATCTGCTTGAGGACAAAGGTCCTTCCAAAGGATTCGTTTGAACTTGCAAGAATACTCAAATCTATGGATTACGTTTTGGATATATCGGGAAATATAATCGTCCCTTATGGGTTTAAGGGTGAATAATTCAGAATTTTTTTAAGGAGAAATATATGACAGAAATGATTTTTGAACCTGCGCGACAGATTCCAGTCGTAGCGGAAGCTGACCTTTGCGTTGTAGGCGGAAGCTGTACGGGCGTTTTTGCGGCAGTAAGAGCTGCTCGTCTTGGACTTAAGGTAGTTCTTGTTGAAAAGCAGAACAAGCTTGGCGGTGTTGCTGTTTCGGGCTTGGTTAATATTTGGCATACTTTGGTTGATATGGACTCAAAGGAGCGTATCATTGCAGGTCTTACACTTGAAACTATCGAAAAGCTTTATTCAAAGGGTGTTCTTACAATTCAGGACAACCGTAATGCAACCTACAATTTTAATCCCAATGAGCTCACCATCCTTCTTGATAAGTACATCAAGGAAAACAATATCAACCTCATGTTGCATACATCCTATTGCTCGGTAGTGAGCGAGGGTGACGACGTTAAGGCTATCATCGTTGAGAATAAGGACGGCAGACAGGCAATTAAGGCTAAGTTCTTTATTGATGCTTCGGGTGACGGCGACGTTGCGAGGGATCTTTCAATTCCTTCATTTGTAAACGATTACCTCCAGCCCCCGTCAGCTTGCTTCCATTTGCAGGGTAATATGGATGGCGTTGATCTCAAGGAGCTTGTGCTTTCACACGGTAAGGAATTCGGTCTTGATGACGACTGGGGATGGAGCACACACGTTGCAGACTGCAAGGGACTTACAATGCGTGCTGATAACCACGTTTTCGGCGTAAGATGCAATATCGCAAATGACCTCACAAGGGCTGAAATGGAGGGAAGACGTCAGGCGGATGCTTTCGTTTCAATGGTAAAAAAATATGGCAGAAAGGATACGTCGTACGCTCTTACAAATCTCTGCTCATACATCGGCATTCGTGAAACAGTTCACTATAAAACAAAGTTCCAGGCAAATGAAAAGCCGCTTCTTTTGGGCGAGAGATATTCTGCTCCCATCATGAACGGTACTTACCCCATTGATATCCACCATGCAAACGATATGGGTATCACATTCAGACACCTTGACGGACTTGAGGTTACTGAATACGGCAAGGGTACAAAGGTAGTACAAAGCAACTGGAGAGAGAATATGGGCTTGACGGGTGACTATGCAAAGTATTATCAGATCCCGTTTGATATTCTTGTTGGTGAGCGTTATCACAATTTTATTGCTGCGGGCAGAATGCTCAATGCGGATATGAGCGCATTCGGTGCGTTGCGAGTAATGGTAAACCTCAACCAGATAGGTGAGGCGGCGGGTGTTGCTGCATATCTTGCGGTTGACCGTTCACAGACCGTGCAGGAGATTGATGGCACTGCTGTTACGGAGCTTTTGCGTAAGGGTGGATCGGCGCTTTAATATTGTTGTAATAAAGATGAGTGGAAAGACGTTGGAGGATTCTAACGTCTTTTTTGTTTATAAGATATGTATCGACATAAAATATGGTCAGGTCTGCTTTAATCCAAATAAAGACAAGCGGTTATGAAGAATCGAATTTTGAGACGCCAACGTAAGTTGTTTACAGAAAAAATATTGAAAGTAACTCATTTTCGTGGTATAATAGTCGGGAAAAGATGGAAGGAGACGTGACAATGACTGAAGTAGTAGCAGCTCTCATCCGGCAGGGCGAAAAATTCATGATCTGCCAACGCCCAAAACACAAAGCAAGGGGGCTCCTTTGGGAGTTCGTTGGTGGCAAGGTTGAGCCTGGAGAAACAAAAGAACAAGCTTTGATCCGCGAATGTCATGAAGAACTGGCAGTAACATTGTCTGTGGAAGATGTGTTTATGGACGTTGTCCATGAATATCCCGACTTGACGGTGCATCTGACGCTGTTCAACGCAACGATAGCCGAGGGCGAACCGCAGAAGTTGGAGCACAACGACATCCAATGGATCACGCCAAGCGAGATACCAAACTATGACTTTTGCCCGGCGGATGAGGAAATTCTGAAGGAGATCACAAAGCGTTATGAGTAACGAAATAATCTACAATATGGCG
>SVGF01000104.1 GCA_015056475.1 Clostridiales bacterium | reverse complement strand
TTGGGTATGGATAACGTACATAAGGTCGGTGCTATCGGCAAGGCAGGTTACGGCTGGCAGACAAGAATCGTTGACGAGCACGGTGTTAACGTTAAGCGCGGCGAGGTCGGTGAGCTTTGCGTATTCGGACCGGGCGTTATGAAGTGCTACTACAAGGACGAAAAGGCAACCGAAGAATCCATCAAGAACGGTTGGCTTTTAACCGGCGATATGGCAATGGAGGACGAGGACGGTTTTATATTCCTCGTTGACAGAAAGAAGGACGTTATCATTTCGGGTGGCGAAAATCTTTACCCCGTGCAGATAGAGGATTACATCAGACGTCACGAGGCAGTAAAGGACGTTGCAGTTATAGGTCTTCCCGAACCGCGTTTGGGCGAGATCGCGGCGGCTATCATTGAGCTTAAGGAAGGCTGCACATGTTGTGAAGACGATATGAACGACTTCTGTGCAGGCTTGCCAAGATACAAGCGTCCCAGAAAGATCATATTTGCAACAGTGCCCAGAAACCCCACGGGCAAGATAGAAAAGCCAAAGCTCAGAGAGATATACTGTGGCGAAAGCCTTGTTGCACAACAGATAGGAAAATAAAGATATAAACCGTTTTATCGGGAAAGGAAATAAACATGTCAAAGAAGCTTTTATTGGGAAATGCCGCAGTAGCTCGCGGCGCATGGGAATCGGGCGTTAGAGTAGTATCGTCCTACCCGGGCACTCCCAGCACAGAAATAACAGAAAATATAGTTCAGTACCCCGAAATATTCGTAGAATGGGCACCTAACGAAAAGGTAGCCGCAGAGGTTGCTATCGGTGCTTCCATTGCGGGCGGCAGAGCGATGACCTGCTGTAAGCACGTTGGTCTTAACGTAATGGCGGACCCCGTATTCACCGCAAGCTACATCGGTGCAAACGGCGGTCTTGTAGTGTGCGTTGCGGATGACCCCGGCATGCATTCATCACAGAATGAGCAGGACTCCCGTCACTATGCAAAGGCTGCAAAGGTGCTCATGCTTGAGCCTGCAGATTCAAGCGACTGTAAGGAATATACAAAGCTTGCTTTTGAGCTTTCCGAAAAGTTTGACGTTCCTGCGTTCATTCGTCTTTCAACAAGAGTTTCTCACTCACAGAGCCTTGTTGAGCTTTGTGACAGAGAAGACGTTGAGTTGAAGCCATACGAAAAGAACATTGCAAAGAACGTTATGATGCCTGCAAACGCAATTAAGCGTCACGTTGTGGTTGAAGAAAGACAAAACGCTCTCGTTGAGTATGCAGAAACAGCTGATATCAACACGATCGAGTGCAACGGCAGCAAAATAGGCGTTATCACAGCAGGTATTTGTGATATGTATGCTCACGAGGCTTTGGGCAATAACGTAAATTACCTTAAACTGGGAATGGTATATCCGCTTCCCGTTGAAAAGATAAAGAGTTTTGCCGCAGAATGCGATAAGGTCTACGTAATTGAGGAGTTGGATCCCTTCATTGAGGAGCATTGCAAAGCTATTGGTGTTGACGTTATTGGTAAGGATGCATTTACTTTGCTTGGTGAATACACTCCCGCAATGATCGCAAAGGTGGTTTTGGGCAAGGATTCCGCAGAATCCCTTGCAGTTAAGGAGTCTATTCCCGTTCGTCCTCCCGTTATGTGCGCAGGTTGCCCCCACAGAGGTACATTCTACGTGCTCAAAAAGCTCGGTCTTACCGTTTCGGGTGACATCGGATGCTATACTTTGGGTGCAGTTGCTCCGCTTCAGTCCGTTGATACAACTATCTGTATGGGCGCATCCGTAAGTGCCGCTCACGGTATGGCAAAGGCAAGGGGCGAGGCGTTCAACAAAAAGCTCGTCAGCGTTATAGGTGATTCCACGTTCATGCATTCGGGTATCACCGGTCTTATCGACATCGTGTATAACAAGGGTAATAACACAGTCATCATTCTTGATAACTCCATCACGGGTATGACTGGCCATCAGGATAACCCCACAACGGGCAAGACTATCAGAGGCGAGGCTACAAAGCAGGTTGACCTTCTTAAACTTTGCCAGGCTGTCGGCATTGACCACGTTGTTGTTGCAGACCCCTTTGACGTAAAGACTTTTGAAAAGGTAGTAAAGCAAGAGGTTGAAAGGGATGAACCCTCCGTTATCATTGCACAGCGTCCCTGCGCGTTGCTCAAGACAGTTAAGTATTCGGGTACGTGCAAGATAACCGATAAGTGCAGAAAGTGCAAGATCTGCATGAAGCTTGGTTGCCCTGCAATTACAGTAAGAGATGGCGCAGTTATTATTGATGCCACACAGTGTAACGGCTGCGGCTTGTGTACGAACGTATGTCCGTTCGGCGCGATAGAAAAGGAAGAAAAGTAATTCTTCTTTTGGCAGAAAGGACGGTAATTAATATGAGTACAAAGAATATAATGATAGTTGGTGTAGGTGGCCAGGGAACACTCCTTGCAAGCCGCATACTTGGTAACGCAGTTATCAGCGAGGGTTACGACGTTAAGGTGTCCGAGGTTCACGGCATGAGCCAGCGCGGCGGTAGCGTTGTTACGTACGTAAAATTTGGTGAAAAGGTTTATTCCCCCGTTGTTGATAAGGGTGAGGCAGATATCATTCTTGCTTTTGAGCTTCTCGAAGCATACAGAGCGCTTCCTTACCTCAAAAAGGGTGGCAAAATGATAATTAATAACCAGAAAATAGATCCCATGCCCGTAATTACGGGTGTAGCTGAGTATCCCGAAAACATCGCAGAGAAGATCTCTGCTGAGTGTGACGCAACTGTAACAGACGCGCTTGAGCTTGCAAAGCAGGCAGGTAACACAAAGGCTGTTAACGTTGTTCTTATCGGTGTTATGGCAAAGAATACTCAGATCCCCTACGACGTGTGGGTAAAGACAATAAAGGAGACTGTTCCCGAGAAATTCCTTGAAGCAAACCTCAAGGCATTTGATCTCGGCTACGGTGCTTAATTTGTATTCAGAAGGAGATTTGTTATGATACTTAATCCTGAAATGGAGTGTATGCCGCGCGAGGAACTCAAAAAGCTTCAGTCTGAGCGACTTGTGTGGCAAGTAAAGAGAATGTATGAAAACGTGGAGTGCTTCCGCAACAGAATGGACGAAAAGGGCTTAAAGCCCGAGGATATCCATGGCATTGAGGATCTTTCAAAGCTTCCGTTTTCTTACAAGAGTGACTTGAGAGATTACTATCCCTACGGCTTGTTTGCAGTAAGCCTTGACGATATTGTTAGAGTTCACGCTTCTTCAGGTACAACAGGTAAGAGAATCGTTGTAGGATACACAAGAGACGACCTTAAAATGTGGTCGGAGTGCTTTGCAAGAATGCTTTCAGCACTTGGCGTAACAAAGAGCGACGTTGTTCAGGTTGCTTACGGTTACGGCTTGTTCACGGGTGGCTTGGGTGCTCACCAGGGTGCAGAATATATGGGTTGTACTGTTGTTCCGATTTCTTCTGGTAACACAGCACTCCAGATCCAAACAATGATCGACTTTGAGAGCACAGTCCTTTGTTGTACGCCTTCATACGCGCTATATCTCGGTGAGGAAATCGAAAAGCTTGGCGTTAAGGATAAGCTTAAGCTCAAGGTTGGTATATTCGGTGCAGAGCCTTGGACAGAAAGCATGCGTAGGGAGATAGAGGAAAAGCTCGGTATCAAAGCTTACGATATCTACGGCCTTTCCGAGATCTTGGGCCCCGGTGTTTCGGGCGAATGCGAATGTCAGTCAGGGATGCACGTTTGGGAGGATAATTTCATCCCCGAGATCATCGATCCCGACACGGGAGAGGTGCTCCCCGACGGTGCAACGGGTGAACTCGTATTCACAACTCTCACGAAGCAGGGTTTCCCGCTTATAAGATACAGAACAAGGGATATCTGTTCATTGAATTATGAGCCCTGCAAGTGCGGCAGAACTCACGTTCGTATGCGCAAGCCCACGGGCAGAAGTGACGATATGCTCATCATCCGCGGCGTAAACGTATTCCCGTCACAGATCGAGGAAGTATTGCTCAAGGTAAGCGGTGACAGCATCACACCCAACTATCAGATAGTAGTTGACAGAGTAAATAATAACGACACCTTTGACGTTAACGTTGAAATGAGCGAAAAGCTTTTTGCAGACGATATCAAGTCGATCGAAAAGGTTGAGGCAAAGATCACAGATCAGCTCCGTTCTATGCTTGGTATTGGCGCAAAGGTACATCTTGTAAACCCCAACACGATTCAGCGTAGCGAAGGCAAAGCAAAGCGTGTAATAGATAAGCGTAAGTTGGTATAAGGAGGATATTATGATCATCAAGCAGTTATCAGTATTTGTAGAGAACAAAAAAGGTAAGCTCGGCTTTATAACAGAAAAGCTTGCAGAAAACGACGTCGATATAAGTGCACTTTCTTTGGCAGATACTACCGATTTTGGTGTGCTCAGATTGATAGTTGATAAGCCCGACGTGGCTTACAGAGCACTTATGGAATCAGGTGTGGTCGTAAGAATATCCGACGTTGTTGCAGTTGCTATGGATGACGTTCCCGGCGGCGTTTCCAGCGCACTCAAGGTGCTTAATGATAAGGATATCGGCATTGAGTACGTTTACGCTTGCGTCGGTAAAACTCCGGGTAAGGCACTCATGGTCATCAAGCCCGACGAGCTTGACCGTGCAGAGGCTGAGCTTTATCAGGCAGGCTACGGCAAGATCAGCCCCGCTGATATCTACCGTATTTGATATTTAAGAAAGGTTGCGGATATTTCCGCAGAATATAATATGGAATTTGAAATTTCTAACAGAATGAGTACCCTTCGAGGCTCAGCTATCAGAGAAATATTTAAGTATGCCGCGGATCCCGAGGTAATTTCGCTCGCAGGCGGTAATCCTGCTCCCGAGCTTTTCCCTGCAAAAGAGCTTGCCGAAATAGCAAACGAAATGCTCACAAAACAGCCCGTTCTTTCACTTCAGTACGGTGTTACAGAGGGCTACGTTCCTTTGAGAGAAAAGGTAAAGGAAAGACTAAAAATTACAGAGAATATCGGCAAGGAAAATGATGACGTTCTCATCCTTTCGGGTGGTCAGCAGGGTCTTGACCTTTCCACAAAGCTCCTTGTAAATGAGGGCGATACCGTTATCGTTGAAGAACCAAGCTTTATAGGCGCACTCAATGCGTTCAGAGCATACGGTGCTCATCTTGCAGGCGTTCCCATGGATAATGACGGCATGAATATCGAAGCGCTCGAAAGAGTCATTGCAGAGAATAAAAACGTCAAGGTGATTTACACCATCCCAACTTTCCAGAACCCCATGGGCACAACAATGAGCCTTGAAAAGAGAAAGGCTCTCTACGAGGTTGCAAAGAAGAACCACATAATCATCATTGAGGACAATCCCTACGGCGAACTTACATTTGACGGCACAAAAACCCCCACCATCAAGTCCATGGATGACGAAGGCATCGTAATATATTGCGGTTCATTCTCCAAGATACTCGCACCGGGACTTCGCTTGGGCTTTATGTGCGCCGATAAGGCTATTACAGCAAAGGCAACCATTGCAAAGCAGGTTACGGACGTTCACACTCCCATGATCACACAGCTTATGGCTTACGAATTCCTTTGCAGACACAATATTGACGATCTTATCCTCAAGATGCGCGCAAATTACGCTCACAAGTGCGCAACCATGCTTGATGCTATGGAAAAATACTTCCCAAAGGGCGTTGAATACACTCGTCCCGGCGGTGGTTTGTTTATATGGTGCGACCTTGGTAACGGAATTGATACACTTGCTCTCTCTAAAAAGGCAATTGAGAAGAAGGTCGTTTACGTTCCGGGTAACACTTTTATGATCGATATGGATAAGCCATGCAGTGCTTTAAGATTAAACTACTCCACAATGAGTGACGAGAGAATAATCGAGGGAATAAAGCGACTTGGCGAGATCTTTACCGAAGCAATCAAATAATTAAGGAGAAAAAATATGGCACAGTTAAAAATGTATCACACTCTTGAGGTTATTGAGGATTTCCCCATTCCCGAGGAGTTTGAGTTGAGCTTGTTCAAAGAGGGCGACGTTAAGACATGGGTAGATGCATGTACGCCTGCATTCTTTGATGAAAACGTAAATGCTGAAAGCGCGTTCAGAGAATGTATGCTTTCACAGGAAGGTCTTGTACCCGAAAGAGATATTTATTTTATTAGCCGTAAAGGCGGCAAGCCCGAGGCTACACTTACCGCTTTCGTATATCCGGATAATAAGGGCTATATACATATGGTTGCGGCTAAGCCTTCAATTCAAGGTCATAACGTAAGCAGAATGATGCTTTCGGTTGGTATGAAAAAGCTTGATAAAATGATTCAGGGCGAAAACAGAATCGTTTACCTCACGACTGACGATTTCAGACTTCCCGCAATCGTTGGCTACCTCAAGGCAGGCTTTGTTCCCGTTATTTATGATGAGGGCATGGTAGAAAGATGGCAGAAGATCTGCGACCAGCTCAATATGCACGGCTATGAAATGCTCAACGACGACGGCACAAAGAGCGGCGTAATTCTGTAATAAGATTCGTTTGAAAATTCTCGCTGATATTATTAAACCAAAAAACAACACCCCCGACAGAAACTAAGATCTGTCGGGGGTGTTCAGTATACGCTTATATTATAACATAATGAAATGCGTTATCCGCATTTCTACCTTAAATGTTTCAATAATCGCATTTGAACAAACGAAGTTTGTACCATGCTTGCGATTATTATAACATAATGAAATGCGTTATCCGCATTTCTACCTCGATCGTTTCAATAATCGCATTATTACAAATGCAGTTTGTATACCTTGTTGCGATTATTATAGCTTATTTATGCTCA
>SVGF01000103.1 GCA_015056475.1 Clostridiales bacterium | reverse complement strand
CTTACTGAGCTGAGCATCACTCCTATCCGGTATAGTGATGTCACATCTGTCCAATATCATATTTTGGAAGCTTCTTATGGCGTCCTTTATCATTTCCGTTTCTTCATCCGCACGGACAAACGTAATCAGGGCCTTGCCATCCTTGATGATATAGTATGCATCAACAGGAACGGGAGCATCCGTAGGTGTGGGCTCGGGTGTGGGTGTAGGAATTACAGTAGGTGTAGGCTCGGGTGTTACCTCGGGCGTACCGCTCGGTGACTCAGACGGTGTTACTGACTGCTCGGGAGTTGGCGTTGCATCAGGTGCACAACCAACAACAGAAGTTGCGCAAATAAGTACTGCCAAGACTACCGTTAACATTCTCTTAATAAACTTCATTTTGTTCTCCTTACTTTAACATTGTTGTTAATAATTATACCACAGTTATAATTAAATTACAAGTATAAAATATTTGATTTCAATGCACTACACACTTGAAAACTGATAAAAATATGTTATAATTATAGTATCATACTTAATCGGAGGTTAATAATGAAATTAGAAATAATAAACTCACTTCCCGCTATACTTGACAACGATTCAAACGTCATTTTGCAGGACATAACGATTGGAATGTGCTATCCCGTTGAAGGGAGGAATACTTTTGTTGCACCATCAGGTCAATGGCAAATAAGCCACGACAATAAAAAATGGTACGCAACGTGCAATTCATCCAAGATCACATTTTGGGAGGACGAAAACGGTATCTGTATGCAGAGCACACTCGTAAACACAGGTGATGATGTAAGCGCAGTAAACTCAATAGTAGCTCTTGCAGGTAATTTACCCTGCCGCCCCGATAAGGTGTTCGGCAATTTGCCGAGCAACAACGGCGGCAACCCCACAAACGAAATGCTCAGTATGGCTGAAACGTACAAATACACCACAGGTCAATCTCAAACGTTTGCAGACTTTGTGGCAACCGTTACCGATGACGAAAAGAACGTTATTGCAGGTTACCTGACTTATAAAGAATGCTACGGCTTGGTTGAATTGGACTACAACGGTAAAGTTACGTTCTCCGAGGTTACGGAAGGTCACCCTATGGCAAAGAACGAAGCCTTTGTAAGCGATATATTCTACATCGGTCACTACGATGATGTTATTACGGGGCTTCCCCAATACTGTGACCTTGCAGTAAAGTATATGTGCCCCAACGGCAACCCCATGAGATTTGACGTTCCCTGCGGTTACTGCACGTGGTATTACTATCTTGATGAGATCAGCGATAAAATAATTGAAAATTCAGTAGATGACATTGCAAAGAATAAGGATAAATTACCCTTAAAGTATATGCAGATCGACGATGGCTGGCAGATCGGCTACGGTTTTTGGGAGCCTCACAAAGAAAAGTTTGCAAAAGGCGATATGAAAGCTCACGCAGACAATATCAAGGCTAACGGTTTTTTGCCGGGCTTGTGGTTTGCTCCTATATGGCTGGGCATGTATTCCGAGTTCAAAAAAGAGCATCCTGAGTGCATGGCAAAGGACAAAAACGGTCAGATCACAGCGTGTCTTGACCTCTCAGTAGAATTATCGCGCAAGTGGCTCGGCGAAGTATTCCGCAAGGTTACGTACGATTGGGGCTACAAATACATAAAGCTTGACGGCATTACTGCAGTTTTAGGCGCATACAAATTTGCTGACCCAACTTTTAATGCAGTTAAGAATTACCGCACTGCGCTTCAAGTAATAAATGACAATATCCCCGACGACGTATTCGTGCTCGGTTGCACAGCACCCTTTGGTAGTGCTATCGGCCTTGTTGACGGCATGAGAGTAAGCTGTGATATATTTGAATCATGGCAGGCAGTTAAGGATGTGTTCAACTCCGTTTTGAACAGATATTACTACCACAAGAGATTCTTTATTAACGATGCAGACTGTCTTATCATCCGTAAATCCGAAAACGAGGACGACGAATGCAGACGTAACTGCACAAGAAACGATATCGAGATAAAGACCTACATTTCAGCAACTGCCGCATCCGGCGGTATATTGATGCTTTCGGACAAGCTTAGATTGCTTGGCAAGGATCAGATTGAGCTTCTCTCATATCTCTTCCCCACAAACAAGGAAGCTGCCATCCCGCTTGATCTTATGGACGCAAGAACACCGGGTATTCTTGACGTTGGCACAAAGGGCAGCATCCGCACGGTCATGCTCATAAACTGGGACGATGAAGCAAAGGAAATGAGTATCGATGTCAACGATTCTCACGTATTTGAATTCTGGAGCAAGGAATACAAGGGCATCATAAACGGAAAGTATACAGCCACCATCGAACCACACGACTGTCAGGTTTTATTCATCACAGCAAACGGCGCTCCTGCTGTTATAGGTACTGATTCTACGATCGTTGCCGATATCAAGCAATCCTACGCTGACAAAAAGCTCAGCCTTGAATTCAATAAAAAGAATGAAACTCTCTTTATTGCCGCAAACGAGCTTAAGTGCGATAATTCAACAAAGATTGCAGATGGCTTGTATAAGGTTCAGCAGGTCGGTGACACCATGAGCCTTGAGATTTTGGCTGAATGATATGAGCATAAGGATCATTGAGTTTTCACCCGAATACACGGGCGTTACAGTTGCCATATGGAACGAAATAGTAGAGGAAGGCGTTGCCTTTCCGCAGTTGGATTATCTTGATGTCGAAAACGGCAAAGCATTCTTTGAGGAGCAGTCGTTTACAGGGCTTGCGTTTGATGAAGATAGTCAAAGGATCATCGGGCTTTATATTCTCCACCCCAATAACGTCGGCAGGTGTGGACACATTGCAAATGCAAGCTATGCGGTAGCATCAAGCTATCGCGGTATGGGAGTAGGCGAGGTACTTGTAACGCATTGTCTTGGCAAAGCAAAGGAGCTTGGATTTAAGATAATGCAATTCAACGCTGTGGTGGCAAATAACCAAAGAGCATTGAAGCTTTACAAAAAGCTCGGATTTGAGCTTTTAGGCACTATTCCAAAGGGATTTTTGCTCAAGGACGGAAGATACGAGGACATAACGGTGCATTATAAAGTGCTGTAATTGTATTAATAATGCAGTAATAACCGTTCTTCCATCATTTCAAATTACTAATACACAAAAAATCGGCAGAGATCTTATCTTTGCCGATTTTTGTTATAACAGTTGTACCATAATTATACAGATTTATTTTATCCCTCATCCCATTCGGGCAAAACATCGGGATTATTCTTTATAAATTCACCAATCTCCTTTAATCTTGTGTAAGCAAGGTCGGGCAATTTACCGTTTCCGTCAGGACCTATATTCAAAAGAAGATTTCCTTCGTAGCCTCTTACAAGCTTGAGCCAATCAATTACCGTTTCCGCGGACTTCAAGTGCCATTCGTCGGCAAGTGTGTAACCCCAGCTGTTATTCAACTCGTGACAGCACTCCCACCAGTTACCCTTGAGCTTATTCTGATAAAGCTCCTCAGTAGGAAGTGTACATTCAATGGAGTCGAAGTGGGAATCCTTGCCTCTGCCGATAACAATACCCGGCTGAAGCGCAAGAAGCTCCTCGTAAGTATAAAACTCCTGCCATGCGCCGTCAAACCAAATAAGGTCTATCTTTCCATATCGTGTCAAAAGCTCATATATCTGACCCTTTGCAATGATCTTAATGTATTCGTTCATTACCTCGGGTGTTGGCTCCTTATCCTTGTACCATCCACCAAACTCCATGTAACGTCTGCCTGAGTAGAAATCCGGCGGAGAATAATACAAACCAACCTTTATACCGTTCTTACGGCAAGCCTCGACGTATTCTCCTACAAGGTCTCTGCCGTTCATATAGATTCCCGTATTAAAGCTGCCGTAATCACTCGGCCACAATGCATAAGAGTCGTGATGACGCGTTGTAAGTACAGCGTAACGCATTCCCGCTTCTTTTGCTGCCTTAAGTATCTTGTCCGGATCCCACTTATGAGGATTGAACTTTTTAGCAAGATCAAAATATTCTTCAGGCGGACAAACTCTGGGAGAATACTTAAAATCCTTCATCATACCCCAAGAAATATCAAGGTCACCATCAACAGCACTAATACCCCAATGCATAAACAAGCCAAAACCAGCCTTTGGAAACCACTGCGCATCCGGATGGTTAGTAATAGCAATACCTGTTCTACTCTTTGTGTTCACGTAGTAAACGTTTTCATCTACCATAAACGTACCTCCTGTAAGGTTTTATTTAACGTGCAACAGCCGTCTGATAATACTATACAACATAGAGCGCGATTTGTCAATAGATTTATTAAAATTCAGCTCAAAAAAATCGTGCACAGCAAAACACCGTGCACGAAATGAATTAAGAATAAACTAATTAATAGAGCTTTGCGCCTGCGGGAATATGATCGTCAACCATCAAAAGGTGGAGCTTTTCCTCGCCTTCCTCTGTATGGATAGCTGACAAGAGCATACCGTTGGACTCAATGCCCATCATTGCTCTGGGCGGGAGGTTTGTGATAGCAATAAGTGTCTTGCCAACCAATTCCTCGGGCTCATAGAACGCATGGATACCGCTGAGGATAACACGATCCGTGCCCGTACCGTCGTCAAGAGTAAAGTGAAGGAGCTTTTTGGACTTTTTTACAGCCTCGCAAGCCTTAACCTTTACTGCACGGAAGTCGGACTTTGAGAACGTTTCAAAATCAACGAAATCACTGAAAAGGGGCTCGATCTCAACCTTTGAGAAATCAATAACCTCGGGCTCTGCAACGGGTGCTTCCTCCACTACGGGAGCTTCAGCTGCAACGGGTGCTGCTGCGGGAGCATCCTTCTTGGGAGCATCAAGCTGCTTCATTGTGGGGAACAACAAAACGTCACGGATGGAAGCTGAGTCTGTAAGGAGCATAACAAGTCTGTCGATACCAAATCCAAGACCGCCCGTAGGTGCAAGACCGTACTCAAGAGCTGTAACGTAGTCTTCGTCAACCTGCGCTGTTGTGTTGGGCTCTTCAAGACGCTTTGCAGCAACCTGCTTTTCAAATCTTTCCTTCTGGTCGATAGGATCATTGAGCTCGCTGAATGCGTTACCGAATTCTGTGCAGTTGATGAAATATTCAAATCTCTCTGTGAAAGCAGGCTCGTCAGGCTTTCTCTTTGCCAAGGGGCTGTTTTCAACGGGATAATCGTAAATAATAGTAGGCTGAATGAGCTTGTCCTCAACATATGCGTCAAAGAGTTCAACCAAAACCAAGCCCTTTGTTGCTGTTGCAGGAACTTCAACCTTGAGTGACTTTGCAACCTCTCGAGCAGCTTCATCGCTCTCCCAGCTGTAATAGTCAGCACCCGAGTACTTCTTAACAGCCTCAACCATTGTGAGCTTCTCCCAATGAGCCATATCGATCTCATTGCCCTGGTACATGATCTTTGTGGAACCGCAGATTTTCTCTGCAAGCATTGTGTTCATCTCAATAACAATGTCCATCATGCCCTTGTAGTCTGTGTAAGCCTGGTAAAGCTCAATGGACGTAAACTCGGGGTTATGCTTTGTATCCATACCCTCGTTACGGAATATTCTGCCAACCTCATAGACCTTATCAAAACCACCGACGATAAGACGCTTGAGATAAAGCTCTGTTTCAATTCTCAAGTACATATCCATATCGAGAGTGTTGTGGTGTGTTACAAAGGGACGCGCAGATGCACCGATCTCAAGGGGTGTGAGAATGGGAGTGTCAACCTCAAGGAAGCCCTTGGAATCAAGGTAGTTTCTGATTTCCTTAAGAATAAGGCTACGCTTAACGAATGTATCCTTAACCTCCGGATTTACTATAAGGTCAACGTATCTCTGACGATAACGCATATCCGTATCCTTAAGTCCATGCCACTTTTCGGGCAAGGGACGCAAGGACTTTGTGAGGAGCTTTACAGCTTCAGCCTTGATGGACGTTTCGCCAGTACGTGTCTTGAACACTTCACCCACAACGCCGATGATGTCACCGATATCAAAAGTCTTGAACTCTGCGTACGCATCTTCGCCGAGTGTGTTTATCTGAACGTAAAGCTGAATTCTTGCTGTGCTGTCAAGAATATGGACAAAGCTTGCCTTACCCATAACTCTCTTAGCCATAATTCTACCTGCTACGGATATCTGCTTACCTTCAAAAGCTTCGTAATCGTTAAGTATCTCCTGTGCAGTAGCGTTTACGTCGTACTTTGTTATTTCAAAAGGATCCTTCTTGGCTTCAACGAGCTTTGCGAGCTTTTCACGTCTAACACGCATCTCGTCGCTGAGGTCAAGAACGTTCTCCTGATTATTGTTTTCTGCCATTTTAATGCCTTTCCGTTTATCTGTAAATCTTAAGTATCTTAAACTCGATCACACCGTCGGGAATTGTAACACTTACAACGTCGCCCTCTGCCTTGTGCAAGAGTGCTGCGCCGATGGGTGATTCGTATGATATCTTGTTATTGTCGGGATCAACGTCTGTTGAACCTACAAGCTGGTATTCATCTTCCATATCCATATCGTAGTCGTAAACTTTTACGAAAGAACCGATATTTACAACGTCGTTTGAGAGTGTGGATTCGTCAATAACCTCTGCATCCTTGATGAGCTTTTCGATTCTGATGATCTCGCCCTCAATAAATGCCTGCTCTTTTTTAGCTTCGTCGTATTCGGCGTTCTCGCTAAGGTCACCAAAGCTTCTTGCGATCTTGATCTTCTCTGCAACGTCTTTTCTGCCCTCATTTTTCAATTGATTGAGCTGTTTTTTAAGTTCCTCAAGTGCGGCATCCGTAAGATATACCTTTGACTGTTCTTCTTCCATATTGTGAACCTCTCTTTTTGCGTATTTATCCAATATACGTATAATTATACAACACAAAGGGGAATTTGTCAAGGGTGTAATTAGGGGGATTTTGGGGCAGG
>SVGF01000102.1 GCA_015056475.1 Clostridiales bacterium | reverse complement strand
TATTATATTCGCCCTTAAAGCTGCCCAAAGGGCAATATAACTAGCGTCAGCTAATATAACTGCGAAGCAATATAACTCGCCGCACCCACTCCCCGCGACAATTTCGTTGTCGCAGGGGCCCCTGTGGGAAGGCGAATATAACTGAGGCGCACTTCCTTACGGAGTGCGCCTCGATGTGGATATTCCGCATCGGAGCTTTTACTATATTGTTCTATTCATCATCAGCTTCACTTCTCAGCCTTACCGCCTTTGATGCGGTAATCTTGTTTTCCTCAAGCTGGGTGGCGTAGTGCTTTCTGGTAGTGTTTACGTCCGTATGCCCAAGCACAGTTGCAACAAGGTAAATATCCCCCGTTTCTCTGTAGAGCGACGAACCAAACGTGCTTCTGAGCTTATGCGGCGTGATATGTTTTAAGGGTGTGACTATCCCCGCATACTTTTTCACAAGATTCTGCACGGCACGGTTCGATATTCGTTTATTTTGTGTGCTCAAAAACAGCGCACCCTCGTGCCCCTCGGCGGCAGTCTGATCATTTCTTACCTCAAGGTACTTCAACAGCGCATCCTCTACCTCGTCGCCGTAATAAACGATATCCTCCTTTTGGCCCTTTCGCATTATGCGGATGGCTCTTTCCTCAAGGTCAATATCATTTATATTTATTCCCGTGCACTCGCTGATACGTATTCCCGTGCCCAAAAACAGCGTCAGCATGCAGACGTCGCGAAGCACGAGCTTTTTGTTGTACTTTTTTTGTCCCTCGCTCTGCCCCTCTCCTGATTCTATCGCATCAAGCAGATTTGCGACCTCAGCAGGGTCAAGACGAATTATGGCTCTGTCCCTCTTTTTGGGCTTTTCAACGTGGTCAACGGGATTCTTTTCAAGCTTTGACTTCAACATAAAGTACCTATACATTGAGCTTATGGACGAAAGCTTTCTTGCCTTTGCCTGAATATCATTATTCCTGCCAACGTTCTTCTCACATTCCTGCCCGTTGTTGTCCGTAACGTATACCGCGTTGTAATCCGTTAAGTAAAACAAAAACTGCTCTATCATTTCGGGAGTAACGTCATTCAGCTGCTCAAGCTTAAAATCCTTTGCCTCAATTCCCGCAAATTCTTCAGTTTCTTCCTTTAAGAATCGGAAAAATACGGTCAGGTCCCTGGCATAATTGATCCGCGTGAGCTGGGTCGTCTTTTGCGCAATACCTATAAAATACGTATTGCAAAACGGCGGAAGCTTTTGTATCAGCTTTTCAAATTCCTCTTTTGTGTTGGACATAAAATTATACATCCTCCGTTGTATTTCTTACGTAATGAAACAGCACCTGCTGTGCATATCCGGCATATTTTGGAAATTGCTTTTGAGCAAGCTCCTCTATTCTTTTTACGGACACAGCCTTAGCATCATTCTCACCCAAATAAAGTGAGCACATAACCTTTCTTACCCATGTATCTATGGGGAATGCATCCTCTTTACCTACCGAGAACAGCAAAATGCAGTCCGCAACCTTTGCACCCACTCCGTAAAGCTTCATAAGCTCCTTCCTCGCTTCATATCGCGAAAGGGAGCTGAGCACCTCACCGCTGAACTCACCACTTGCAAACGCCATTGCTGTGCGCTTTATGTATTCATCCCTGTAGCCCGCCCCGCACGCGCGAATGTCCGCAACGTCAGCCTCAGCAAGGCTTTTGGGCGTGGGAAAGCTGTAAAATTCTCCGTATTCGGTATTTATCTTTGTGCCGAATCTCTTGCACAAGCGGTCGATTATTCCCATTATTCTCGGGATATTGTTGTTTGCCGAAATGATGAACGAGATCACCGTTTCCCACAAGGGCTGGCGCATTATTCTTATGCCTGAATATCTCGTCATTGCCCTTACAACGTTTTCGTCGTATGAAAGATGCTCTCTTATAGCCCTGTAATCCTCATCAAACGAAAAATATCGCATCCAGATATCATTGTACTCATCCAGACTGCATCCGTGGAATACCACCTCATTATCACTTTGGGTAACGTAGCACACACGCTCGCCAACAATACCCATAAAGCCGTCACGGAATTTCACCCATCTGAATGTCTGACCGGACGTTAACGTATCTTCAAGCGAAAAGTCGTCGTCAAGCGTGACTATAACGCATCCGTTTGACTCAGTAGCACAAAACGGCATTACTTTTTACCATCCTTTTTCTTGTCGTCAAGATCAAGCTCCTTTGACATTGCTTCATCGGAAAAATACTGCTTTGCAACCTGTCTTGCGGTTATCAAGCACGCAATAATAAATGAGCCTACCGTACAGCATATCAAGAGTGTCTTCCAATTAATATCTTCAATGGCGTGAAGCCCCGCCATAACCGTAACAATAAAATTCATATTTTTACCTTTCAGATGTATTCTTTAATATTGTTATACGAAATATCGCAAACTATCTTTTTAAGCGTTTCTATATCGTGGGGATATTCGCCATTCTCCACCCAATTGCCTATAACGTTGCAGAGTATTCTTCTGAAATACTCGTGGCGTGCATACGACAAAAAGCTTCTTGAATCCGTGAGCATTCCCACAAATTTGGGCAAAACGCCGAGGTTTGCAAGCGTTTTGAGCTGATTTTCCATACCGTCCTTGTGATCATTGAACCACCAAGCAGAGCCGAGCTGTATTTTTGAAACGCCGTTGCCCGACTGGAAATTGCCAAGCATCGTTCCGAGCACGTAAATATCCTTGGGATTCAAGTAATAAAGCACAGTTTTTGGCAGCTCATCCGTTACCGCCATTGCATCAAGCAAACGTGAAAGCGGTACTGCAAGATTTGAGTCGTTTACAGAATCAAATCCTCTGTCCGGGCCTATCTTGTTAAACATGAGTGTATTGTTATTTCTCATAACGGAAATATGCACCTGCATCACCCAGTCACGTTTTGCATACTGCTTGCCGAGCCACACAAACATATAAGTCTGATATTCATAAACCTCTGCTTCCGAAAGCGTTTCGCCTTTCAATCTCTTTTTGTAAGCAGAGTTTGCTTTTTCCTCACTCACCGCCGCATAGGGCACGGTGTCAAGACCAACGTCGGACACTCTGCATCCCGCTTTTGCAAAAAGCTCCATTCTTTGCAATATCGCGTTTTTGAGAGCCTCAATATCCTCGGGCACAGCACCCATAACGCTTGTTATCTTCTCGATATACTTGGGATAGCCATCCTTTTGAATATTTATGATATTATCCGTGCGGAAAGTAGGCAAAACCTTGGCAGGTATATCGGGATTTGCCGCGATAGCGCAATGATGATCAAGCGGGTCAAACGGGTCGTCAGTCGTACATATAAGCTCAACGTTGCTCTTTTTTATAAGTCCTACCGCGCTGAATTCGGGAGATGCAATTCTCTCGTTTGCTTTGTCCCATATATATTTTGCGTTCTTCTCGTTTACGGTAACGTCAATATCAAAATAACGCTTCAGCTCAAGGTACGTCCAATGAAACAGGGGATTGCCTATAAGATACGGCACGGCACTTACCCAAGCCTTGAATTTATCAAAATCATCGGCATCGCCCGTTATAAGTTTTTCGTCAATGCCAAAGCCTCGCATTGCTCTCCACTTGTAATGGTCTGCACCGAGCCACATCTGCGCAATATTTTCAAAGCGTCTGTCCTCGGCTATCTCCTTAGGATCAAGATGGCAATGGTAATCTATAATTGGCATCTTCTCTGCAAAGGAATAAAGTTCCCTTGCAACGTCTGTTTCAAGCAAAAAATCGTCAGCCATAAATTTCTTCATATTCATTCTCCTTAATTCGCATCATCCGCGCGCTTTATGTTAGCTACGCTTTCGGGTGTGCCGTCAACCACAACGGTATAATAATTATCGTAGATCACGTATCCCGGCTTTGCACCGTTTACTTTATGAACGTTCTTTTTGTGGCAATAATCCACCGCCACTCTCGTTGCACCGCTTGCACTGCTGTGGAATGCCGCAAGCCTTGCCGCCTCAATTATACATTCCTCAGGGAGGTCTGCTCCATTCCTCAGAATAACGTGAGAGCCAGCAATATTCTTTGCGTGCAGCCAAACGTCGTCATCCTTTGCCATTCTGTGGGTGAGCTGCTCATTCTGACGGCTGTTTCTGCCCACAAGCACGCTTCTGCCCGCAGTAGTAACGTATTCAAACGGTGAGGACTGCTGAGGATTTTTCTCATTCTTCTTTTTCTGCTTTGAGGACGGCTTCATATATCCGAGCTTTACAAGCTCTGCGATCATTTCGTCGATCTCCTCTTGAGTGTTGCAAGCGCCGATGCTGTAAAGCTGATTTGAAAGGTAGTCTATTTCAAAAACCGTTTCTTCCAACTGCTTATTTATCTGATTAAGCGCGTTTTTACCCTTTGTGTAACGCTTAAAATAACGCTTTATATTCTCCGAGGGAGTCATCTCGCTCCTCAACGGAATAGTAATATCCCCACAATCGTCGGAATAATAATTCATTACGGTGATCTTATCCATACCCTTTGAAAGCTGATACAGATTTGCCGTAAGCAAGTCGCCGTAAATTCTGTTGAGGTCGTTATCCTTTACGTCGTCAAGCTCCTTTTCAAGCAGAGCCTTTTTCTTTTCCGCGCGGGAAAGATCGTTTCTCAAAAGCTTAGTTACGTTTGTGGTATATTGCGAAAGTCTGTTTTTTGCATCCCTTATGGCAAAAAAGCTGTCCAAGAGCTCGCTCGGGGACTCCCATTCCTTAAAATCCGATTCTATAGTATCGTATCTGTAAGGCAGCATATCGGGCTTGCCCTTTGCATTGGTGTAAGTCACGGGCTTTTGCGATGATATTCTTTCAAGCAAAAGGCTTATGGGCGTCTGTGAGTTTTTCTCATAGAAAGCAAGCTCCTGCCCCGTGGGGAACGATATTCCGCAGAATTTATCCGCATAGACCTGCCCGTCATAAAGCGGTGTATTCTCGTCAAATCCTCTCGGGTCAACCTTTGACGATTGCGGCGGCTTTTCGTACTTAATTCCGGGGAAAAGCTCTCTGACAGAGCTCATCTGCTCGTCAACCCTTCTTATACAGTCGAATATCTTGTAATCGGAATCCGTAAGGATTATATTACTGTATTTGCCCATCATCTCTATAATGAGAATTTTCTCGGTAATATCCTGAAGATCGTTTTTGGTTTGGATAACTATCTCGGCAATTCTGTCAAAATCCGGCTGACGCACCTCAATAATTCTTCCGCTTGTGATGTGCTTTCTCAAAAGCATGCAAAACGTCGGCGGCACGTCGGGATTCTTTCTCGCAACGTCCGTTAAATGTAATCTCGGCGCGGAGGGGTTTGCGCTCAAAAGCAGCCTTGCGCTGCCGCTTTTTGTGTGAAGCTGAAGTATTACCTCATCCCTGTCGGGCTGAAGCACCTTTTCTATCCTTGCGCCCAATATTGTATCGTTAAGCTCGGTTAGCACCGAATGTAAAAATGCACCGTCAAATGGCATTGAAAAGCTCCTGTATTTTTATTTTTTGTTTGCATATAAGCTCATATTAAATTATAACACATTTTTTTGTAAAATACAATGGAAAATGACTTTTGCGCAGAAATATTTGAGTATAAAAAAAGACGAAACGCATCACACGCTTCGTCTTATCTTTAATTTAATGTTTTCAATTACGCTCTGAGATACTCAATGCTCATCTTAACGCACTCGAGGGGAGTCTTGCCCATGCTGGGGTTATCCTGCTCAACTACGAGCCAGCTTGCGCCTGCCTTTTCGGAAGCTGCGATGATAGCGGGAACGTCCTGCATACCGTAGCCAACAGGTCTAAAGCCAAATACGTCATCCTCACCCTTTTCTTCTTCAGCTTCGCCATCGTCAATACCGATAAGAGCATACATCTTTTCGGGCTTAACAGCGGGCATGTGGAAGTCCTTAAGGTGAACAACGGGAGCTCTGCCGGAGTACTTCAATACGAAGTTAGCGGGGTTCTCGCCTGCTACGTTTACCCAGCAAGTGTCAAGCTCTGTCTGGAGGAGGCAAGCGGGTACTCTGTTATACATAACGTCGATACCGTACTCGTCACCGAGCTTAACGAACTCAAAGTCGTGGTTGTGGTAAAGAAGTGTGAGGCCGTGGTCCTTTGCAGCCTTACCGAGGATCTTCATATCCTCGCAAGCCTTGTCGAACTCAGCGCCATCGGGTCTGTATTCCTCTGTCATGTAAGGAATAACGATGAACTTGCAGCCGATTGTTTCGTAAGCGGACATTGTGCCCTCGATATCAGCCATCATTTCTGCATAAGCAACGTGAGCAGAGATCGGAACAAGGCCGAGCTCAGCGCAAAGAGCCTTGATGTAAGCGGGATCCTTGCCAAAAAGGCCTGCGAATTCAACGCCGTCGTAGCCCATTTCCTTGATCTGCTTGAGTGTGCCTTCAAAATCAGCAGCCATTGCATCTCTAACGGAGTAGAGCTGAACGGCGATAGGTAAATTTGTTTTCATTTTATTTTCTCCTTTTGAAAATTATATATTTTTCGTCGCTCAACCAAGCGAACGAATGTAATCAATACTCATACGGACATTGTCCATATACGTCAGATCGGGGCGCATTACGCTCTTTTCGTCCTGCTCCACGATCAACCATTTGGTACCGCATTTTGTAGCGGTGCGAATTACGTCGGCAACGTCCAGCATACCGTACCCAACGGGACGAAAATCGGGACGAATGCCCTTCTTCGGTTCTCTCAACAAGAGTTCCTCGGAATAAAAATCCTTCAAATGCACGGTAGGTATGTTACCGTTATATTTTTTCATGTATTTGACGGGGTCCTCACAGCCAACTGCTATCCACGCAAGGTCGGGCTGTGGCTTCAAAAGCTCAGTGCCGATATTGTCGAATATCATATCGTACAGATATTTGCCCTCAACCCCTATCTCAAACTCAAAGCTGTGATTGTGGTAG
>SVGF01000101.1 GCA_015056475.1 Clostridiales bacterium | reverse complement strand
TGTTTGCCCACTGTGCCGAAGGCACAACATCATTCACGCAGTGAACATCACTGCCGCAGGCAACATCATTTGCCCGTGAGGGCAAACATCGTTTAGCGTGAATGCTCCGTTAAGAGCATCACGCTATAGCAGGGAGGATTTTGTTATTGGGCTGTGGCGCAAGAGAATGCTTAAATATAATGGTAACAGGAATCTTATTGACATTATATCGGATATTGTATATTCAACAATTACCCATTTCACTATTTCTTTGTTGACATTGACGCCCAAATGCTGTATAATAATCTAAATCATATTTTTATCCAAGGAGATATATATGTCTATAACGTTTAATCCCGAAACAAAAGTTTTTGACATCAAAACAAAGAACTCAGAGTATCTTTTTAAGATAGTCTACGATAAATTCCCGGCTCACACTCATTACGGTGACCTTTTGGGCGAAAATAAGCCCGATTTTTCGTCACCCTGCTACTCATTCTCACCTTATTATAAGGAATGGGGCATAAACTACCTCCCGAATGACGTGATGTCAGAGTACGTTGGCTTTGATAGCGGTGACTTTAGAGCTACCTCCCTCAGAGTGCAGAACGAAGAAGGCGACAGCATGGTCGTTCTCAAGTATAAGGGATACAGCATCTTTGACGGCAGAGTAGAGCTCAAAGGCTTGCCGAGTGCTGAGGCGGACGAGAATACACAAACATTGGAGCTTCAGCTTTACGACGAGGTCAACGAGCTTGAGGTAAACGTATATTATACGGTTTTCCCCGAGGAAGACGTGATCTCCCGCTACGTTAAACTCAAAAACGCATCACAAAAAGAGCTTTTGGTTGAAAAACTCATGAGCTTGTTGCTTGATCTTCCTCATCACGATTATGATATGATAAGCTTTTACGGTTGGCATTGCAGAGAAAGACAGTATCAGAGAAATCCTCTTCATTATGGCGCGCAGAATCTTTTCAGCAGACGTGGCGCGTCCAGCCATCAGTTTAATCCTTTCTTCTGCCTCTGTTCAAAGGATGCAACTCAGGATGAAGGCGAGGCTTACGGCTTTAACTTTGTGTATAGCGGAAGTTACCTTGAGGAGGTTGAGGTAGAGCAGACGGGTACTACAAGAGTTCAGATCGGTTTGGGCAGCGACAATTTCCAATGGTTGCTTGAACCCGGTGAGGAATTTACATCTCCTGAGGCTGTTATGACGTATTCTAATAATGGTATCGGACAGATGTCGAGAAATTTCCATAACTTTATTCGCGATCATATTTTGCCGAAAGAGATATTTGATAAGCGTCCCGTTGTTTTGAATACATGGGAAGCGTGCTTCTTTAATATTAATGAGGACGTTTTGTTGCAGTTTGCTGAAACGGCGGCAGAAACAGATATCGATATGGTAGTAATGGATGACGGCTGGTTTGGCGCAAGAAACGGCGACAATGCGGGCCTTGGCGATTGGTATGAGAATCCCAAGAAATTCAAAAACGGATTAAAGCCCTTTGTTGATAAGATGAAGAGCAAGGGTGTAAAGTTTGGTATATGGATAGAGCCTGAAATGGTAAACCCCGATTCTGATCTGTTCAGAGCGCATCCCGAATGGTGCTTGCAGTGTAAGGGCAGGGAATTGATGCAGTCAAGACGTCAGCTCGTACTTGACATGAGCAACCCCGACGTTGTTCAGTATTTGAAGGATAGCTTTACAAAAACGTTTGACGGCGTAGCTATTGATTACTTCAAATGGGACATGAACAGACATCTCAGCCAGGTTGGCTCACCTGTTTTGCCTGCAAAGCGTAAGGGTGAAACTTCGTTCAGATATATGCTCGGTGTATATGAGCTTTACAGATGGTTCAGAGAAAAATATCCTAACGCTATGATAGAGAATTGCTCCGGTGGCGGCGGAAGATATGACCTGGGCATGATGAAGTACAGCACAATGATATGGACAAGTGATAATACCGATCCGCACAGAAGAACACATATACAGTATTCATCAATGATGGGATACCCCGCGGCAACAATGAGTTGTCACGTTTCAAATCACGATAATTGCATTGAGGATGAAAAGCAGCTTCAGTACAGATATCACGTTGCGCTGGGTGGTGCTCTCGGATATGAGTTCCATTTGCCGCGCGCAAGCCAGACAGCAAAGGATGCAGTAAAGAAACAGATTGAGGATTATCATCGCGACTATGAGGATCTCATATTAAAGGGCGATTATTATAGCTTGCTTAATCCCTATGAGTGCAATTATAACGCTTATTATTATACTAATAATGAAAGAAGCAGAATTTTGCTCACGTTTATACAGCAGGAGAGTGAAGACGTTAAGACTATAAACGTCAAGATTGCTCAGGCAAAAGAGGATGCTGTTTATACGGATAAGCTCACGGGTACAAAGTACACGGGCAAAGAACTCTTGGCTGGAATTTCTGTTGAAACCGAGGAAAGTCGTTACAATTCACGCATGTGGTATTTTGTAGAGGAATAATTCATGGTGGTTTTGATATCGGGAGCTTCGCACGCGGGTAAAACTGTTCTTGCGCAGAAGCTTATGGAAAAGTACTTGATTCCTTACGTTTCAATAGACCATATCAAAATGGGCTTGATACGAAGCAAAGTTACTACACTCACACCCGAGGATGACGATGAACTCACCGCATATTTGTGGCCGATAGTTTCCGAAATGGCAAAAACTGCAATTGAAAACAAGCAAAATCTTATAATTGAGGGTGCTTACATTCCTGCAGATTGGAAGTCTGCTTTTGAAGATGTGTATTTGCAGGATATAAAGCATATCTGCATCGTGCTGAGCTCGGAATACATTCTTTCGCATTTTGATGATATCAAGAAATATGCTTGCGTTATTGAGCAAAGGCTTGACGACGATTGGTGTACTCTTGAAATGATGCTTGAAGAAAACGCAAAGGTGCTTTGCGAATGCGAAAAATATGGTACTCAATACGTGCTGATAGACGATGAGTACAATATTGATATTGAGCTCGAAAGGAGATAGAATGGAATTTTTTAAGAAATACACATCCAATACGTATGCTTCCGCTGCAAATCAGTATTTGTTTGAAATGCCAAAGGACGTTGTACGCACAAGCAGAATATTCTATAAAATTTCCGTTGGTGGAGAATACGAATATTCATTCCTCTATTCAAACATAACTGACAGTACGTTTGCGGATGGTTCTGTCAGTCATTGCAATATTGTGTGTGACAGCTGGGAAATTCTTGGTGCGAGAGTGGCGGTGGCTTCGCACATATATACTGCGGATGAGCTTGATGATATGACCGGTTTTGTTGAATTGACTTTTGACGGAAATGAGCATAAGTCGGTTGGACCGGGTGAATTCTTTTCAACTGACTCAGTAAAGCTTAATGCAAACAAGGGTGATTATATCTGCCTTGAGCTGAAATTTACGGGCGAAACGTTGCCGTATCACGAGGAAACAATAATTTCAGCCTTTATCAACGATGGTGAGGGATGGGTTGCTTGTCAAAAAACACCTTTTGCGTGCATGATAGGTTGTAACAGGGCTGTTAAGCACAAGGTTGCATTCCTCGGAGATTCCATAACTCAGGGAATAGGAACAGCAACTGATTCATACGCACATTGGAATGCGGTGCTGAGTGAGATGCTTCCCGAAGAAAATGCATACTGGAATCTTGGAATCGGTTATGCAAGAGCAAGTGATGCAGCATCGGACGGCGCGTGGCTTTTCAAGGTGAAGCAGAATGACGTTGCAGTTGTGTGCATGGGTGTAAACGATCTTCTTCAGGGGCGTACGGTTGATCAGATAAAGAATGATATTACTACTATAGTAACTAATTTGAGATCCGCAGGCTTAACCGTAATATTGCAGACTGTGCCGCCGTTTGATTACGATGATGACAGAACTGCACGTTGGAATGCTGTGAATGACTACATTAAGACTGTGCTTTGCGACAAGGTTGATGCGGTGTTTGACGTTGTGCCGTACTTGGGTGATGAGGATCAGCCGCAAAGAGCCATATACGTAGGTCATCCGAACGTAACGGGTTGTAAAGTATGGGCTGAAGCACTTTATCCGTTGATGAAGGTTGTTTTGAGTAAATGATTGGGAGGAAATTATGAAAAGAGTTTTGATAGTAAAGGGTGGATTGTGGGATTGTCACGATCCGGAGCTTGAATCCGAGAGATTTGCGAGAATAATGCGTGAAGAAGGTTATGAGGCTGTGATTACGGCTGACATGAAAGTTCTTTGCGACGAGAAATACCTTAAGGAATGCTGCTTGATAATAGTAAACTGCACTATGGGTGAATTGCCCGGCGGTGCAGCTCAGGCAATATCCGAGGCGGTAGCGAGCGGTGTTGGCCTTGCGGGATGTCACGGCGGTATGTGTGACGCTTTCAGAACGGACACACATTGGCAGTTTATGACGGGTGGACAATGGGTAAGCCACCCGGGCGGACATATTGAGTACGAGGTAAATATTATCCACGGCTCAAGCCCCATTACCGAGGGTATTGAGGACTTTAAGGTTTATACCGAGCAGTATTATATGCACGTTGACCCTGCAATAGAGGTTTTGGCAACTTCAAGAGTGCCTGTTTGCAAGTATTACAATGCGGCTAACAAGGCGTGCGATATGCCTTTGGCTTGGACAAAGTATTGGGGCAACGGCAGAGTGTTCTACTCATCACTCGGACATTGTGACAGCTTTTTTGATGAATATCCGCAGGCAGAGCTCCTCATGCGTAGAGGAATGGTGTGGGCTGCCCAGGGTAAGCAGTACGCGATAGATAATAATCTTACTACGGATAGGTTTGACGTAGAAGGCTACTGATGCCGGCGAATCAAAGGTCAGGACCTTGACTGCGTTTATTTTGCTGTTTATTACATTAAAAAACGTTAAGGTAATTGCGTTTTTGAAAAAATGGTCTGAATTATATTTTTTTGTAAAATGTAAAATTTGAGGTTGATTTTTTCTAGGATATGTGATAAAATTAGCATAACGAAAAAAACGTATTTTTTTACAAAGGAGAAAACACTATGTATCAGTTTCCTATTGGTGTAATTATCGAATCATTCCGCGTTCCCACAGCTGAAGCACTTGCAAAGGCTGAAGCTATCGGTGCAAACGGAATCCAGATGTACGCAACAAACGGTGACCATGCTCCCGAAAATCTTAATTGCGCACAGAGAAAAGAGCTTCTTAACCTCGTTAAGGCTCACAACCTTAAGTTCTCCGCACTTTGCGGCGACCTCGGCAGAGGCTTTACAAACCCTGAGATCAACCCCCAGCTTATCGAGAAGTCCAAGAGAATCATTGATCTTGCTAAGGACCTTGAAACAAACATCGTTACAACACATATCGGTAAGGTTCCTGCAGACGTAAACTGCGACACTTACAAGATCATGCAGGATGCTTGTCATCAGCTCGCTGAATACGCTGACAGCGTTGAAGCTCACTTTGCAGTAGAGACAGGTCCCGAGCCTGCTGTACTTCTTAAGACATTCCTTGATTCTCTCGAATCCAAGGGCGTTTCTGTAAACCTTGACCCCGCAAACCTCGCAATGTGCGTATGTGACGATCCTGTTGCTGCTGTCCACACACTCAAGGATTACATCGTTCACACACATGCTAAGGATGGCGTAAACCTCGGCGTAGATAGCTATGAGGAGCTTCCTCTCGGCACAGGCGCTGTTCCGTTCCCCAAGTACATTGCAGCACTCGAGGAAGTTGGTTACAGAGGCTTCCTCACAATTGAGCGTGAAGCAGGCGAAACACCCGAAAAGGATATCAAGATCGCTTACGACTACCTCAAGAGCATTATTAACGGCTGATATTTAAGTATCAAGGGAGAATATAACAATGTCCAAGATTAAAATTGCAGTTGTTGGTGTTGGTGGTATTTCCGGTTGCCACATCAGAAATTATTTGAACAATCCCGACGTTGAGCTCTATGCTTTGTGTGATATTGATGAAGCTAAGCTCAAGATGAAGGGTGAGATGTACGGTGTTACACGTCTTTACACAGATGAGGACACAATGCTCAGAGAGCTTCCCGAAATTGATGCTGTGAGTGTTTGCACATGGAACAGTCAGCATGCTCCCTGTACGATCAAGGCTCTTGATGCAGGCAAGCACGTTCTTTGCGAAAAGCCCATGTCAGTAACGGTTGAAGATGCTGAAAAGATGAAGGAAGCTGCTGAAAGAAACGGCAAGATCCTTATGCTCGGCTTTGTACGCCGTTACGGCAGAGATTGCCGCCTTATGAAGGACTTTGCTAACGCAGGCGAATTTGGTGATATCTACTATACAAAGGCAAGATATATGAGAAGACGTGGTAATCCCGGTGGCTGGTTTGCTAACAAGGAATTGTCCGGCGGCGGCTGCTTGATCGACCTCGGTGTTCACGTTATTGACTACGTTCGTTACGTTATGGGTTGCCCCAAGCCGGTTGCTGTTTACGGCGCTACGTTTGACAAGCTTGGTGGTAAGAAGGCTTCTGCAGGCGAATGGCAGGCTTCAAGCTCAGGCAACGGCGTTTGCAACGTTGAAGACCTTGCAGTTGCTATGGTAAGATTTGACAACGGCGCAGTTCTTAATATCGAAACAAGCTTTGACTTGAACGGTGAAAGTGCAACGGATAACTCCATCCAGCTCTTTGGTACAAAAGCAGGTGCTATCCTCAGCAACGGTATCAAGATCTATTCTGAGGTTGCAGGTCATCTCACAGACGTATCCTTCTGCGAGCCCTCAAGTGCTGACTTTGATGAGATGTTCACAAGCGAGATCAACCACTTTGTTGATTGCGTAAAGAACAACAAGACTCCCGTAAGCACAGCGGAAGACGGCGTAATGCTCATGAAGATCCTTATGGGTATTTACGAGTCTTCAAAGACAGGTCACGAGGTAATTCTCGACTGATAAGTCAACGTTATATTAAAATAAACGGTCGGAGTATGGGTGATGTCCTTATCGGAGAATTTATAATAGGGGTATGGGCATAGCCCGATGCATTTGTTAAACAAATGCGAAACTTGCGATAAAAACATAAAGAGAGAACAATGCGGAAAGAAAAACCGCTT
>SVGF01000001.1 GCA_015056475.1 Clostridiales bacterium | reverse complement strand
AAAAATTCCGACAGAGCAATGTGAGCTTGGAAAGTGCCTTATGACAACAAAAGGTCTTATGTGGTGTGTTAAACGCTATACTGATGATGAGATCGTTTTGCAGGGATGCGGTGACGATGAATATACCTATCGCCGTACAGATAAAAGAACGGAGCAGTTTTCAACCATATAAAATATAAGGGTTCGAAATTGTTGGGGTGACACATACAAAATCCGCTTTCGAAAGAAGGCGGATTTTTGTTTGTATTATTCACTATTCATTTTTCATCATTCATTATTCATTTACCGCAAGCGGATTTTGAATGAATAATGAAGAATGAAGTCGCTTCGCTGATGAAGAATGAAAAATCGTTGTGCTTTTCTCCACGTAGGGTGAAAAGCTTTTTAAATTATATATTCCAGTTAGAGAGGGATGACAACGACTCTTCGCTTTGCCTATATACTATCCCACAAATCTATTTTTCGTGATTAACACCATTATTGTTTTTGAAAACCTTTACCCGTGTGGAGGTTTTTGTTATTTCCGGATAAATTTGTGTTACAATAAAATCAAAAAAGGATATTCCACTTATGCGATATATTGACCCAACACAAATCGAAAGCTTCCACCAATATTTGTTAGAAGAAGAAAAATCATCTGCCACAATCAGCAAATACATCCATGATATAACAGTTTTTATTAAATGGTTACCTAATAATGAATTTGAAAAGAAAGATGTCCTTACTTATAAATCATACCTAATAGAAAACTACGCACCAGCAAGTGTAAATTCAATCCTCTCCTCCTTAAACAAATTCTTTTCGATTATGGAATGGTACGAATTAAGAGTAAAGAACATAAAAATCCAAAGAAAGATGTTTTCCTCCAAAGAAACTGAATTGACTAAAAACGAATATGAACGGTTACTGTTCGCAGCAAAAAATAATACACGGCTCTACCTGTTAATGCAAACGATATGCAGTACAGGAATTCGTGTATCTGAATTAAAATATATAACTCTCGAATCACTGAAAAATGGATATACAGAAATTAAAAATAAGGGTAAATACAGAACCGTATTCTTTCCAAAGCAGTTGTGTAAAGTCTTATCTAAATACTCAAAGGATAGAAATATTACTTCGGGACCTATTTTTATTACAAAGTCTGGGAATCCGTTAAACCGTTCGAATATTTGGTCCGATATGAAGAAATTGTGCAAGGCTGCAGGTGTATCTGATAAAAAAGTATTTCCTCACAATCTGAGACACTTATTTGCTCGTACATATTATAGTATACAAAAGGATATTGTCAGATTAGCTGATATTCTCGGTCACAGCAGCATAAACACAACTCGAATATACACAATAGAAAGTGGTGAAATACACCAAAAGCAGATCCAAAGGTTGGGTCTGCTTCAAAACGACATTCTAATTACATAATTCTGATTATGTAGTAATTTCATATATTATTTGACATAATTATACCATTTTTTACTTATTTTGTAAATAGAAAAAGCAGTAAAATCTAATAAAAGTTAAGATTTTACCCATTCAAGCATGGTGAATTGACCAACGAAATGAAATACTTTTTTGTTGGTCTGTTTGTCGTGGTATTTTATGTTTTTTGAATCATGTTGTACTTTTTTGAATAAATTTTCTCTTATTTATACTACATAATCAGAAATATGTAGTAATTCTATTAGGAGTAATTCATAACAACAGAATTTAGGATAGAAAGTATGAATTTTAAAAACTGTGGTAAAAGAATTTTTGAATTCTTAAATGAAGACGCAAAGCATTACATAAGAAATGCAAATCTATATGTTTGAACAAAATCACTTTACTTATGAGTGTATTTATTGTGTTTATGCTTATTTTTGCAGGCTGTTCTTTATCGGTTGTAGATATTCAAGACTACATAACCATTGAGTATTCATCGCAATATAATGGGTATGCAACACCCGAACTAATTGTTGATGATAACGAGACAAACTCTATGATGGATCGTAAGTTATATTAAGAGCCTTATGAGTAAAGATGAAGAATATAAGGAATTTGTAGATGAATTCATTTCTTTATTAGAAGATGATCCAAAAATGTTTCCTGCCTTTACTGATTTTTTTGATAATGAAGTGCTTACTGATTGCGGAATTACGCTTGCAGATTTTGAAAGAGGTCTTGCTCTAAATTTTAATGGTGGATCTAAAACATATTTTGAAATATATTGGAGGGATTGAGTTTTGAAATTGTCACTTGTTTGTCCTTGCTATAACGAAGGAGATAATGTCGAAAAGTTTTACGATACATGCGAGAAGGTGTTTGGACCCGTAATAAACGACGCAGAGTTTATTTTTATAAACGATGGCAGTTTCGATAACACGCTTGAAAAATTAAACATAATTTTAGCAAAAGCAAAGTATGTTGTAAAGATAGTAAATTTTTCCAGAAATTTCGGGAAGGAAGCTGCGATGTATGCTGGATTACAATATGCTGATGGTGATTATACTTGTATAATTGACACAGATTTGCAGCAACGCCCTGAAACAGTTTTGCAAATGGTAAGTATTCTTGACAACAATGCCGACTATGATTGCGTTGCGGCATACCAGGAAAATAGAAAAGAACACAAACTCGTTGTAAAATGCAAAAATATGTTTTATAAATTGATCAACCAGATGTGCGATGTTGATTTTAAATCAGGCGCGAGTGATTTTAGAACATTTAGAAAACCCGTTCGTAATGCTATTTTAAGTTGTAAGGAGAGTTATCGTTTTATGAAAGGCATTTTTTCGTGGGTTGGATTTAAAACTCACTATATGCCGTACGAAGTCTCAGAAAGAAATGCAGGAGAGACATCGTGGTCATTTCAAAAACTTGTAAAATATGCCTTAGGCGGAATTACAGCGTTTACAGCCTTTCCTCTACAGATTTCGACAATTATTGGTGTTGTTTGTTTGCTATTATCATTGTTGTATTTAATTGTAGTGGTGCTTCAAAAATTTATCATTGGAATAGCGATACCTGGATATGCTGTAGTTGTAGTTTTAATGCTTCTGATCGGCGGAATACAGTTGATTTGTTTTGGGGCGTTGGGATCATACCTCGCAAAAGTGTATTTCCAAGGAAAAAACCGTCCTATTTTTATTGTTAAAGAGTATAAAACTTCGGAAAAAGAAACCGATGATAATTATCATGGACATATTTGATAAAATATTTAATCTGCCTCTTATCAGAATTATATACCCGTTTTACAAAAAATACAAGGGAATATTTTTATATTTGTTTTTTGGTGCATTAACAACTTTAGTTAGTATCTTCTCATTTGTTTTTTGTGAAAAAGTTATAGGTTTGGATATAATGACAACGAACGTAATATCATGGGTTTTAGCCGTATCGTTTGCGTATTTTACAAACAAAAAATGGGTATTTAATTCTTCAGTCAAGGGCGGAGGCGCATTAAAAGAAGCAGCGTTGTTTGCAGGCGCACGAGTTGCGACGCTTGTCATAGAAGAAATACTATTGCTTGTCTTTGCTGTGGTATTGAAATTCAACAGCGTTGGCGTAAAAGTATGTGCACAGTTTGCGGTTTTGGTGCTTAATTATATTTTTTCTAAGATTGTTGTTTTCAGAAAAGGGAAGTCAAAATGATAAATAAATGGATAAATGATTATAAAAAAACTCCTGCATTCACGGCGATGACAACCACAATAATTTTCGGTTTGATAGTTCACCTGTTTGTCCTTACTAACTCAATACATAATTATGATGACATCGCAGTACAGCCTGCTGGTGTCGGAACATCACTACCGTCCGGCAGATGGTTTTTGTATATTTTAAAAAGAATTGGTGATGATACTACCGGAAATTTTAACTTGCCATGGGTTAATGGCTTGGTTTTTCTGTTGTTGATTAGTTTAACAGTCGCATTTTTAGTTTCTGCTTTTGGTATCAAGAACAAATTGTTTGCGAGTATTATTGGGGCGGGGCTTGTCTCTTTTCCATCGATTACCGTTGTTTTGTTTTTTAAGTACACAGCCCCCCATTACGGATTGGCAATCTTGTTAGGAGTAATTGCGGTATGGGTAACAGATAGGTGGCGTTATGGTTTTTCTATATCAACCGTACTCATTGCTTTAACTCTTGGAATATATCAAGCATATTTTCCATGGGTAGTATCCATATATTTAATATTGTTGATAAAAAAAGCGGTAGAAAAAGAGACTAAAGCAAAGAACATTATAAAAAAAGGGTTTGTTTATTTAGGCACAATGTGTGTCGGTTTGATAGAGTATTTTGTAGTTTTAAAGGTAATGCTCAAAAACACAAATACCACATTGCTTGATTATCAAGGCATAAGCAATATGGGAAAACTACCTTTGAGCGAACTACCGACACTTGTCTTTAAAGCTGTGAAAGAGTTTGTACTGTTGCCGGTAAAAGATTACTGTAGTTTGGCAACGAGTCCCATTTTAAGGTTATCATATCTTACTCTTGCATTGATATCGTTAACTATGATAATAATCTTGTTAAAAAAGAACAAGAAGAAACCATTGGATATAATTATTACAATAACTTTGTGTGTGTTACTTCCATTAGCGATCAATTTGATCGTGCTGATGGGTGCAGCACAGGTATACACACTTATGGTTTTACCGTTTTCACTTTTATTGTTTGTCCCCATAGTATTATGGGATGTGCCACAGAAAGAAAAAGCATTTGGGAAAGGAACGAAAGTATTTAGTGCTATAAGCATAGGAATTTTGGCTGTAATTATATTCTTTAATTCCTATTTTGCAAACATAAACTATTCCTCGATGTACTTTACAAATAGACAGGTTGAAAACACCATGAATTCTATCATAACACAGATTCATATGGCGGATGGATATACTACCGACAAGCGTTGGGCTTTTGTCGGCACAACAGACAGTACTTATTTTAACCAACGTCCATGGGGAGAAAAACACTTATACGGTGGTCAGACCGATGTTGCAACTATGCTTAATCAATACTCCAAAATATATTGGGTCTATCATTATTTGGGACATCGTCCGATAAAGATTGATGGCGAGGAACTTAATCTGGTTGGGCAGTTGCCCGAAGTTGTACAGATGCCGGTTTGGCCCAATAATGGTTCGGTTAAAGTCATTGACGAATATGTGGTCATAAAACTGGGTGAGTAATTAAGAATAATAATGATATTTGAAAGAAAAAAGAAACATTCTAAGGCGGAAAAAACAGTTAATTAGATAGTTTGTTCTCGGCCATTGGGGAGTTCTTTCGTTACTTTCTGTTTTACGTATCATTAATAACTCTTGAATATTTATATATAAATTCAGGTTCGAAATTGTTTTGGTAACTCAAAAAAACTAACGCATCAGCGTTAGTTTTTTTCAATTTAATCCAACTTTATAGGATAAGATCCCTTTGCTATAAATAATCGTGGTAGCTTTTCTTCCTTCGGACGAAAAGCTTTTTATTTTATATTGAAAAACACAGCTCTTTATGGTACAATACGTAAGTACAATATAAGGAAGTGGGAGAATAAAGATGGAAAAAATTTCTTTTCTTTACGGGAAGGGACATCTGGAGCATGAGTTTGGTGATGAGCTTTTGGGTGTGCTAACGTCATCTATTGAGGAATATACACCCGAGCTTGGTGGTGATGCACTCGTAAAAACTGCAATGGACTCTCCGATAGGCAGTAAAACACTTTGCGAGCTTGCAAAGGGCAAGAAAAACGTTGTAATAATTGCAAGTGACCATACTCGCCCCGTGCCGAGCAAGATCATTATCCCCAAAATGCTGAATGAAATACGATGCGGGAATCCCGATGCAGATATTACCATTCTCATTGCAACGGGCTGTCACAGAGGAACGACGAAGCAGGAGCTTATTGCCAAATTTGGCGAGGATATCGTTGAAAGCGAAAAGATAATCGTTCACGATTGTGATGATGAGGATAATCTTGTTGATATAGGCATTCTGCCGTCGGGTGGGCAATGCAAGATCAACAGGATCGCTTATGAAGCTGATCTGCTTGTGGCTGAGGGCTTTATTGAGCCCCACTTTTTTGCAGGCTTTTCAGGCGGCAGAAAAAGCGTTTTGCCCGGCGTTGCAAGCAGAGCTACGGTGCTTGCCAATCATTGCTCGGAATTTATTGCCCACAAAAATGCAAGAACAGGCGTTTTGGATGGCAATCCGATACACCGCGACATGGTTTGGGCTGCAAGAAAAGCAAGGCTGGCGTTTATTGTTAACGTAGTGTTGAATTCCAAAAAAGAGCCGATATATGCGGTAGCAGGCGATTTTGAGCAGGCACATGCAAAAGGAACTGATTTTATATCCTCTCTTTGCGCGGTTGGGGCGATACCTGCAGACATCGTAATCTCCACAAACGGCGGTTATCCCTTGGATCAAAATATGTATCAAGCGGTAAAGGGTATGACCACGGCAGAGGCAACAGTTAAGAAGGGTGGCGTGATAATTATGCTGGCATCCTCCGACGACGGCATTGGCGGAGATCATTTTTATCATCAGCTTGCTGACGAAAAGGACATAAACAAAACTATGCAGACGTTCTTGAGCCGTAAGCGAAACGAAACCGTCCCCGACCAATGGCAGACGCAGATAATGCTGAGAGTCTTAAGCAAGGCAAGCGTTATTTACGTTTCAAATATGCAGGATGACGTTGTTGAACAGATGCACATGATGCCCGCCTCATCCATTGAGGATGCCATTGCAAAGGCTAAAAGAATCTTAGCAAAGGATAACCCGTCTATAACGGCAATTCCCGACGGAATATCGGTTATAGTGACGTGACGATTTCTTTCGTGTTGTTACAAAAAAATAAATCAGAAGATCAATTTTACGGCTTGCTGAAAAATTTTGGTGAGCCGTTGACTTTTTGCGGCAGTTGTGATACACTAATATAAAATAGAATTATTAAAAGGAAATCAGAATGTCTGCTCCGACTATAAAAACGGAACGATTAATATTAAGAAACATAGAAGAAAGCGACGCTTTGCAACTTAAATATCTGCTCTGCCCTGAAATTGAAAACACAAGTGGGCCTTACATGCCACACAGCGAGGATCAGCTTTTGGCGCACGTTGAAAGAATAAAGGGTGACACCTCTTGGGGAATCACACTTTATGACGGCACTTTTATAGGAGATATTGGTGTGTTTTCCAACAAAGAAAACAAGGGTGAAATGGCATGGTACGTTGATCCGAAATATTGGCACAACGGATATGCATACGAGGCAGGCATTGCCGTTATAAAATATTGCTTTGACGAGCTTTGCATGGAAATGATTACAGCTGAAATAGAAGCAAGCAATACTGCATCAAGAATGCTTGCGCAAAAATTAGGATTTCAGTTGGACAGCGTCTTGAATGAATCGGATTTTTATGGCAAAACAACTGACGTTGCGTATTATTCAATAAAAAACATGTGAGAGGTAAAAAAATGTACGTTGCAAAACCCACAAAACAACAGCTTGAATGGCACGAAATGGAGCTTGGAGTAATTATCCACTATTGCTTGGACATATACCGTCCCGATCTTTTGAAAGAAGCTGGCGATTGGTACAAGACCGATATGGTGCGCACAGCCATAGCACCATCAACCATACATCCCACAAAGCTTGATCCCGAGCAATGGGTGAGAAGCGCTTGGGAGCTTGGCGCAAAGTACGCGGTTCTGGTTACAAATCATTGCACGGGATTTTCGCTGTGGAATACAAAGGTAAATGATTTTTCTATCTCTTATACCGATTGGAGGGGCGGCGGCGGTGACATTTGCAGAGAATTTATTGACGCCTGCAAAAAATACGGCTTGAAGCCCGGCTTTTACTATTCCACGGGCTGTAACGGTTATTACAACATCAACGATAATTTGCGCTGGGATTATAAATCTGACTATTATCAGGAGTACGTAAAAAACGTTGAGGCGCAGGTTACGGAGCTTTGGACTGAATACGGCGACTTATTTGAGATATGGTTTGACGGCGGGATCATTCCCGTTGAGCAGGGCGGACCGAATTTAACGCCGATATTGAATAAGTATCAGTCAAACGCGATATGCTTTCAAGGTCCGCGCGATTACACCCACAACGTAAGGTGGGTCGGCAACGAGGACGGACTTGCACCTGAGAACTGCTGGGCTACCACAAATGCCGGTCAGGCACGCTATGACGGAACGACCCCCGATGAAAAAGCAGGCGAGGGTGACCCCGACGGTATTTATTATTGGCCTGCAGAAACGGATATGCCCAACCGCACTCACGCAGCATTTGGCGGTGGCTGGGGCTGGCAGGAAAACGAGGAGCATCTCCTCTACACTCCGGAGCAGTTGCTTGACTGCTATATTCGCTCAGTCGGACGAAATTCCAATCTGCTTTTGGGTATGGCTATAAGCAAGGACGGAGATTTTCAGGATGAAGAACAGTTTAAGGCGTTTGGCAAGCTCATAAAAGAAACTTTTGGTAAGCCCGTTGCCGTAAACGAGGGTGGTTATTGCATTGATCTGGCTGAGAAGCAAAAGATCAACTACGTTGTTATCCGAGAGGATATTACAGATGGACAACATATTCGCGGATTTAAGATAATGGCGGACGGCGAATGTGTATATGAGAGTAAATGTGTTGGACATAAGAGGATAGTGGCGTTTGAAAATATTGAAGCTAAAAGCATTGAGCTTGTGGTGACACAGAATGCGGGCGACGTTAAGCTCCGCGATATTGCGATATATTAAAATGTTGGAGGTAATAATATGAAGGTAAGCTTACTCGGTGATTCTATTAGAATGCAGTACGGACCGAAGGTCAAGGAAATTCTGGAGGGTGAATTTGATATCTGGTACCCCGGGGATAATTGCAGATTTGCAAAATACACGCTCAGAGGGCTTTTTGATTGGGCTAATGATATGAAGGGCTCTGAAATAGTTCATTGGAATAACGGACATTGGGATATTTGCGACCTTTTTGGTGACGGCCCATTCTCTACTGAGGATGAGTACGTTGAAAATATGCTTCACATAGCGGATATTTTGTTAAAGAGGCACAAGACAGTTATTTTTGCAACAACTACACCCGTGCTTGACACAAATCCCTACAACAAAAATTCCATGACGGACAGATTCAACAGCATTATTGTGCCGAAGCTTGAGGAAAAGGGCATTATAATTAATGATCTGAACCTACTTTTGAGGAATGATATCGAAAGATATATATGCTCGGATATGATACACTTGACAGATGAGGGCACCGAGCTTTGCGCAAAGCAGGTTGTTGAGTATATTACAAATACAGCGAAAGCAATCAAATAAATATTTGGTATAAATTTCGCAATTATTATTTTTTATACTTGATTTTTTACTGCATATATGATACAATTATGTATAATGCATATTAATTAATAAAAAGTCAAAGGATACAAGGTATGAAAATAGGTTTACTTGGCTGCGGAATTGTTGGTTCCGGAGTATACGACATTATAACACAGAATATGAGCCCCATGGTGGTGGATTTTGAGGTATTAAAGGCCCTCGTTAAAACTCCCGAGGAAATAATCCGTCCCGATATGACCAATAACGTTGACGATATATTTGCAAACGACGAGATCGATACGGTAGTTGAAGCTATGGGCGGCATTCACCCCGCTTACGAATTTATTACAAGAGCATTGAAGGCGGGCAAGAACGTTGTTACTGCAAACAAGGCTGTTGTTGCAAAATACCTCAACGAATTCACAACTCTTGCTAAGGAAAACGGCGTTAAATTTATGTACGAAGCAAGCGTTGGCGGCGGTGTTCCGTGGATAAAGTCGCTCCGCCAGGCAATGCGTATAGATGAGATCACTCACATCGGCGGTATTTTTAACGGCACAACAAACCTCATCCTTTCTGAAATGGAAGAAAAGGGCTTAAGCTTTGACGAATGCCTCAAAACAGCACAGAAGATGGGTTACGCTGAGGCTGATCCCACAGCTGATATTGACGGTATCGACGTAAGAAACAAGCTCATCATAAGCACTTCCATTGCTTGCGGCAAACAGGTGCTTGCGGAAGAGATAATGACATTTGGCATTCGCTCCATAAAAGAGTGCGACCTTGCATATTTCAAAACACTCAATAAGCACATCCGTCTTTATGCAGAAGCAGTTATTGAGGACGGTAAGTATTGCTGCAGAATTGAGCCACGATTGTTCAACGTTGACGAGCCCGAAGCAGGAATCAAGCTCAACTACAACATATGCTCTCTCTACGGAAAAACCATCGGCACGCTCAAGTACATCGGTCAGGGCGCAGGTAAATTCCCCACGGCAAACGCTATGGTGCAGGACCTTCTTGACATTGATTGCGGTAATGCGACTTTGCCCGAGCTTGATTTTAACGGCAACGCTACCTGCGACATGGCAAGGCTTGAGGGCAGCTACTACGTAAGATATTCCGAGGCTGTTGCAGATAAGGTTGAAGCTGCATTTGACGGTATTGAATACACAGCTGTTGAGGTAAACGGTGCAAAGGCTTTTGTAACGTCCGTTATCCCCACTATCACACTTCACGACAGAATTGAGAGTGTTGCAGATGCAATGCCCGAGATTTTCGTTGCAAGGGTGTAAAATTACAGTACAAAACAAAACGGGCAGAAGGTCATATTGATCTTCTGCCCAAGCTTTTTAATTCATATAAGTTGCCAATCTTCTGTAAGTCTTCGGCGGACGAGGCATTCTCTGTTCAACGGGGAGCATTTTTTCAAAGCTCAAAGGTGAGTGCGGCTCGGTCTGATACCAATACGTGCAACAAGCCCAATCGTCGTTTCGATCATTTGCATGGCCGTGCTCCATGCTCACACGGATATTCTTTTCAAACGGAATAGCATCCGCCACGTGGAATCTGTAAACGCTTACCTTGCCGTTGCAGTTGTGCGCGCGCAAGAAATTATTGTCCTCGCACCATGATTCTCCGCAGTAAAGATGCTGATATCTCTGCATTCCCCACGCATGGCAAAGATAATCCTCACTGCCCGTGCCGTGAAGATCCGGTGGCCAGCTTCCACCGCATTCCTTTGTGCAGTCGGGTCTGTCGATAAATATCATATCGTCACCCTCGCCCCACCATTCGCCGTGGATATTGTCAACGTAAAGGTTTATGCCGAGGTAATTTCCCTTACCCTCTGCGTAGAGCATGAGGAAATTGTATTTGTCGGTAAGGTTTTTACCGTTGAGCATGTCGAGATAAAGCGGGTCGTTACCGCCGTCAATATTTGCAATGGGGTTTTGTCTTTTCCATGAAGCGTGGAAGGTAAACAATTCCTTAGGTGCTTCGTTAAATTCTCTCCAATCAACGTAATAATAAACGGATATACCCGTGTCCTGCTCGTTTACAAGTTCAATTCTTGCGCTCTTGCCAAATGGCATTGGTATCCAGCAGTTGAGCGCAACGCCCTCGCCCTGCCTTGAAGTATCGTTTACTGTGGTTGAAAAGCAGATGCTTGTGTGGTTGTATGACCTTGCATGACCCACACCAAAAAAATCACCGACGGGAGCTTCAACCGAGGGAGTTTCCTCGCCGTCCCAATACATACGGATGAGAATCTTTCTTAAATAAAACGGATCGTCCGTCATTATAGCCATCCAGATGTGGCGTATCTCGCCTATTGCGTTTACGTTAAAAATATCGCTTGCGGAGTTTGCTGCAATGCCAAATGAGTCACCGTTGCCGCCGGAAATATCGTAAGAGCTTTTTCTTTTAGCCTTAAAAGGCAATGAAGATTTGAGGTCGTCAAGACTGAACATAATAAAATTCCTTTCGATTTTAATACGTTACAATTATAACATTATTGTCTGCTAAAGTCAACAAGTAAAACAAAACGGCCCAATGTTGTGCAAAATTAGCGGAGAAATTGAAAAGCCTTCCCCAGTGGGGGAAGGTGGCAGCCGAAGGCTAACGGATGAGGTGTTCTAAACTCAAAGCAACTCCTCATCCACCGCTTCGCGGTCCCCCTTCTCCCACAGGAGAAGGCTTTTTGATACGCAAAAAAACAAAGAGATAACCCCGACAGACCATTAAAATCTGTAGGGGTTCGTTTTATTCTGTTCGATAAATTGTAATTTGTATTACTATTTATCAATCTTAAAATCTTTTCTAAATAATATTATATATGTAATTAAACATAAAGAATCAATGATAACCATAAATAAATTTGTTTTATTAGTAAGTAATTTTATAGAAAAATCAATTAATTCAATTAAAATGTAAATAAATGGTAACAACAATAATATATTTCCTAAAATATTTCTTTTTTTAGCATTAAACAATACATGTGCCAATAATCCGCAAATTATTGCATAAGGCACTCCATAAAATATAATATCGAAAAAAACATTATTAAAGCTTAAAACACCAGCTCCACTTTGAACTAATCTAGTAATTTTTCCTACACCAGTAAAGAAAAACATAAAATATACATATAACATTTCGGATATTACAGCACTCTTTCTTTCTTTTGAAAAAAATACAATAACTGCAGATGTGAACACCCAAAAACCTAATGACATCGAACTAAATAAACTAAAAGACCATAAATCAGTATATGGAAACTGACTAAAAAACCAAACTGCTAATCCTGCTAATACACCTAATATACTTATAATTAAATAAGATTTAAAATTATTCTTAATTATATCTCTCATAAAAACATCTCGCGTTCAAATTCTTATTTATAGTTCTTTTTTATCGCCGGTTTCGCATTTGTATTACAAAGGCATCGGGCAAAGCTCATACCACTAAGGTTGCGCTCATCTTAAGGCTCCCTCCGGAGGGAGCTGTCAGTGAAGCTGACTGAGGGAGAGTGCGATACAATAAGATTTATTCAACCCTAAAGTTACGCAGGCTCCTTTATCCTCATCGGAGGAAGGCTTTTCTATGTCCTCGTTATAACATAATGAAATGCGCTATCCGCGTTTCTACCTCAAATGTTTCAATAATTACATCAAAGAAGCTTTAGCTTCTTTCATTATTGTAATTATTATAACACAAATCGGCAGAGAAAACAAGCTGGTATGCACCTCCTCACATTATTATATCATTCTTTTGCGTCAAGCATATTTTTAAAAAACCATAAATTCGTTCCAAATTTAATTTTACCTTGTTGTATATAAAAATATTGACAATATCACCAAAATGTGGTATAATATCCCTGATATAAGCGTAGAATGCATAACTGCGAAGATTTTTTGGAATATGCATTTTTCGCTTATTTGAGTGAAAAACAGCGTTGATTTTAAGGCTGGTTTAAGCTTCTATAACGACACTTTTTTAGGGTCATAAGTCTGAAAAAGTGTCCGGAAAGGCGATTTTTACAATGAACGTTCTTATGAATAATTCGAAGATATATCGTGACGGGAAATTTGAGGCTTGCACAGCTCAGTTGAGGGACAACCATTTCCAAATCGCAGAAGTATCTGTTTCGAGTGATTCCTTCAGCGGAGAAATTATTTCTGATTGTATTATTATTCCCGGTTTTTGTGACGTGCATGTGCATTTCAGAGAGCCGGGTTTTTCATACAAAGAAACAATAGCTACAGGCTCAAGAGCTGCGGCAAGGGGCGGCTACACTGCGGTATGCACGATGCCAAACTTAAAGCCCACTCCCGATAGCTTAGAAAATCTTGCCTTGCAGGAGGAAATAATAAAAAATGATGCTGTAATTTCCGTATATCCCTACGGCACCATCACAAAGGGTGAGCAGGGCAAGGAATTATCCGATATGGACGATATTGCCGACAGGGTAATAGCATTCACAGATGACGGCAGAGGCGTGCAGAGCGACGAAATGATGGAAGCCGCAATGAAAAAGGCAAAATCCCTCGGCAAGATAATAGCGGCGCATTGCGAAGTAAACGACTTGCTCAAAGGCGGATATATACACGACGGCGAATACGCAAAGCTCCACGGACACAAGGGCATCTGCTCGGAGTCCGAATGGGGGCAGATAAAAAGAGATATTGAGCTTGCTGAAAAGATCGGCGTAGCATACCACGTTTGCCACATTTCCACAAAGGAAAGCGTTGAGCTCATAAGGCAGGCAAAAAAGCGCGGCGTTGACATCACTTGCGAGACCGGCCCTCACTACCTCGTTATGAACGATATGATGCTTCAAGAGGAAGGCAGATTCAAGATGAATCCCCCAATCAGAAGTGAGGAGGACAGGCTTGCACTCATAGAGGGCATAAAGGACGGCACTATAGACATGATAGCTACCGACCACGCACCGCACAGCAAGGAAGAAAAGTCCAGGGGCTTGCAATCAAGCGCAATGGGAATTGTGGGACTTGAGACCGCATTCCCCATATTATACACAAAGCTCGTAAAGACGGGCGTGATAAGCCTTGAGCGCCTTGTGGAGCTCATGGCAATAAATCCGAGAAAACGCTTTGGAATAGAATTAAAGAGCGACGAATACTCGGTATGGGATCTGAACAGTAAATTTATTATAGATTCATGAATTTGCTTCTCTTGGCAGGGCAACACCCTTTGAAGGAGAAGAGGTTTACGGAAAGCTTATTAGTTTAATTTATGGAGGTAAAGCAATATGATAAGAGAACCGGACAAAAAATTAGTGCTCGAAGACGGCAGTGAATACGTTGGCTACGGTTTTGGTGCAGACAAAGAGATCATCGCTGAGCTCGTGTTCAATACCTGCGTGGTGGGATATCAGGAAATTATTTCCGATCCTTCCTACACAAATCAAATGGTGGTAATGACTTACCCGCTTATTGGTAATTACGGCATTACCGATGAGGATTTTGAAACAAAGAATCCCTCTATCGGCGCATTGATAGTAAGAGAATATAACGACCAGCCTTCAAACTTCAGATATACAAAGACTCTTGCGGAGGAAATGCTTGATCATCATATTCCCGGCATTGAGGGTATTGATACAAGAAAGCTCACGCGTTGCATAAGAGATAACGGCACGATGAAGGCGATACTTACAGACGTTTCAACCTCAAAGGAAGAAGCTCTCAAAAAGATTTCAGAGTACGATATCCCCACAAACGCAGTTGAAAAGGTGAGCTGCAAAAAGAGATGGTACTCAAGAACCACAAGCGCAAAGTATAACGTTGTTGCAGTTGACTGCGGTATAAAGCTCAGCACAGTTCGAAACCTCAATCAGAGAGGCTGTAACGTAACAGTTGTGCCCTACAATATTGAAGCAAGCGTGCTCGAAAGGATGAATCCCGACGGAATCCTCATTTCAAACGGTCCCGGCAATCCCAAGGACGTTGCAAACGTAATAGAGCTTGTAAAGGCGCTCAAGGGCAAGTTCCCGATATTTGGTATCGGCTTGGGACATCAGATAATTGCTCTTGCTTACGGTGCAGAAACGTATAAGCTTAAGTTTGGCCACAGAGGCGGCTACCCCGTAAAGGCACTTGCAAACGGCAAGGTTGAAAGCACGTCACAGAATCACTCATACGCAGTATGCGCTAAGTCCGTTGAAGGCACTTGCCTTACCGTAACGCACACAAACGTGTCCGACGGCACGGTTGAAGGCGTTGCTTGCGAGGCTGATAACGTATTTGCTGTTCAGTATCAGCCCGAAAGTGCTCCCGGCGCACAGGATAGCGTTTATTTGTTTGATAAGTTTGTTGAAAGCATGAAAAAGTGAAAGTCTTTTTGTAATTTCTAAGGAGAAAACGTATGCCAAAAAGAAAAGATATAAAAAAGGTAATGGTTATCGGCTCGGGCCCCATTGTTATCGGTCAGGCCGCTGAATTTGACTATGCAGGTACGCAGGCTTGCTTGGCACTTAAGGAAGAAGGCTACGAGGTAGTTCTTTGCAATTCAAACCCTGCAACAATTATGACAGATACGTCCATTGCGGACAAGGTATATATGGAGCCCCTCACACTTGAGTACGTGGCAAAGGTAATTCGTTTTGAGCGTCCCGACGCCATCGTCCCCGGTATCGGCGGACAGACGGGTCTTAACCTTGCAATGCAGCTCGGCAGAAAGGGCATCCTCCGCGAGTGCAACGTTGAGCTTTTGGGTACTTCCGTTGAGAGTATCGAAAAGGCTGAGGACAGAGAGCTTTTCAAAAAGCTCTGTGAGGACCTCGGCGAGCCCGTTATCCCCTCAAAGATAGCTTACTCCATAGAGGAAGGTCTTGCGGCTGCTGACGAGATAGGTTACCCGGTTGTTCTTCGTCCCGCATTTACATTGGGCGGCACGGGCGGCGGCTTTGCTGACAATGAGCAGGAATGCAGAGAGATCCTCAAAAATGCGCTCAAGCTTTCACCTGTTGGTCAGGTTCTTGTAGAAAAGAGCATCAAGGGCTATAAGGAGATCGAATTTGAGGTTATGCGTGACGCAAACGATACTGCTATTGCTATATGCAGTATGGAAAACCTCGACCCCGTTGGTATTCACACGGGTGACTCCATAGTAGTTGCTCCCGCGCAGACTCTCACAAATAAAGAATATCAGATGCTCCGCGACAGCGCAATCAAGATCATCAAGGCATTGAAGGTTGCAGGTGGCTGTAACGTACAGTTTGCGCTTGACCCGCACTCATTCAAGTATTACCTCATTGAGGTAAACCCCCGAGTATCACGTTCTTCAGCACTTGCTTCAAAGGCTACCGGCTACCCCATTGCAAGAGTTACTGCCAAGATCGCTGTGGGCATGAACCTTGACGAAATAAAGATAGCAAACACACTTGCAGCTTGCGAGCCCGCTATCGACTACATCGTAACAAAGATGCCGAGATTCCCCTTTGACAAGTTCACTTCCGCAAACAATAAGCTCTCCACACAGATGAAGGCTACGGGTGAGGTAATGTCCATCGGCAGAACGTTTGAGGAAAGCTTGCTTAAGGCTTGCAGATCGCTTGAGATAGGCGTTAACCACATTCATATGGAGAAGTTTGACACTTATTCATACGATCAGCTCATGGAATACATCAAGGACGGCACTGACGACAGAATCTACGCTATTGCAGAGCTTATTTGGCACGGCGCAGACCTCGGTCTTATCTGCAACGCTACAAAGATAGATATGTTCTTCCTTGAAAAGATTAAGAACATCATTCTTATGGAGCACGAGGTTTCACAAGCTCCCTTTGACGTAAACATTCTTAAGGCTGCAAAGAAGATGGGCTTCTCCGATGCTTACATTGCAAGACTCTGGAAGACAAAGGAGATTGAAGTTTACAACTTAAGAGTTGAAAACAACATCTTCCCCGTATATAAGATGATCGATAGCTGTGCGGCTGAGATTGAAAGTGATATTCCCTACCTCTACTCAACCTACGAGGACGAAAACGAGTCAATTCGTTCCGACAAGAAAAAGGTTATCGTGCTCGGCTCAGGTCCTATCAGAATCGGTCAGGGTGTAGAGTTTGACTACTCCACAGTTCACGCTGTAAAGACTATCAAGGAAGCAGGCTTTGAGGCTATTATCATCAATAATAACCCCGAAACAGTTTCTACAGACTACACAACGTCCGACAAGCTCTATTTTGATCCGCTTTGCGTAGAGGACGTTATGAATATTATCCACCTTGAGCAGCCCTTCGGCGTTATCGCTTCCCTCGGTGGACAGACAGCTATTAACCTTGCAGCACCCCTTGCGGCAAGAGGCGTTAAAATAATCGGTACTGATTGTGACGCTATAGAAAAGGCTGAAAACCGTGATGCATTTGAAAAGGTGCTCCATTCTTTGGATATTCCTCAGCCTACCGGCAGAGCAGTTACAAAGATAGAAGACGGTGTAAACGCTGCAAACTCAATCGGCTACCCCGTGCTTGTTAGACCTTCATTCGTTCTCGGCGGCAGAGCAATGCAGATAGTTGCGGATGAAAATCAGCTCCGCCACTACCTCAAGACAGCCGTTGAAATTGATGAGGACAAGCCCGTACTCGTTGATAAGTACATTCAGGGTAAGGAAGTTGAGGTCGACGCAGTTTGCGACGGTAAGGACGTATTCGTTCCCGGTATCATGGAGCTCGTTGAAAGAACGGGTATCCACTCCGGTGACTCTATAAGCGTTTACCCCTCATTCAGCATCTCACAAAAGGTTAAGGATACGATTCTTGACTATACTGTAAAGCTCGGCTTAGGTATAGGCATAATTGGTCTTTACAATATCCAGTTCATAGTTGACGAAAACGAAAACGTATTCGTTATTGAGGTTAACCCCCGTTCTTCAAGAACAGTTCCGTTCCTCTCAAAGTCAACGGGATACAGCCTTGCAGATATAGGAACACTTGCAATCCTCGGCGTATCTCTTAAGGAGCAGGGTATCAACGCGGTATATCCCGCAGAAAAGAACCGTTACTACGTTAAGGCGCCCGCGTTCTCATTCTCAAAGCTCCGCGGACTTGACGCATACCTCTCGCCCGAAATGAAGTCAACGGGTGAAGCCATCGGCTACGATAACAGCCTCACAAGAGCACTCTACAAGGCATTGCAGGCTTCCGGAATGAGCGTTATGAATTACGGTACAGTATTTGCAACAATTGCCGACAAGGACAAGGCTGAAGCTCTCCCCCTCATCAGAAGATTCTATAACATGGGCTTCAACATTCAGGCGACTGAGGGCACTGCAGACTACCTCAAGGCAAACGGCATCCGCACACACGCTGTTAAGAAGATCAGCGAAGGCAGTGAGGAGATACTTGAGGGTATCCGCGGCGGTTACGTAACGTACGTTATCAACACGAGAGATATGAACTCCTCGGGCGGCGTTTCCGACGGTCACGAGATCCGTCAGGCTGCTGTTGAGAACAACGTAACAATGTTCACAGCACTTGATACGGTTAAGGTGCTCCTTGACGTTCTTGAGGAAACAACGCTGTGCATCTCAACTATTGACGTATAAGTAAAGGACAGATATGATACAGGAAATATATACCATAGCTGAAAATACCGCATTGACGTCATCCGTTTATAAAATGGTGCTCAAGGGCAACGGCAAAGCGGTAACAGCTTCGGGTCAATTTGTAAATATAAAGCTCGACGGACTTTTTCTCCGTCGCCCCATTTCGGTCTGCGATTACAGCGACGACAGCATCACAATAGTGTATAAGGTCGTTGGTGTAGGCACAAAGCAGATGTCACAGATGTCAGTAGGACAAAAGCTTGACGTCCTTGTTGGCTTGGGCAACGGCTACGATTCTTCCGTTTCGGGCGACAAGGTAGTGCTCATCGGTGGAGGCGTTGGCGTGCCACCACTCTACAATATGGCAAAAAGGCTCATTGCCGAGGGCAAAAAGGTAACGGTAGTGCTCGGCTTTAACACAAAGGACGAGATATTCCTTGAGGATGATTTCAAGGCTTTGGGTGCTGACGTGCTTGTTACGACCGTTGACGGCTCGTACGGTATCAAGGGCTTTGTAACAAACGCGCTTGAAAGCCTTGACTATACGTATTTTTATACTTGCGGTCCCGAGCCAATGCTCAAGGCAGTTTACAACGCAACAAAAACAAGCGGTCAGTTCAGCTTTGAAGAAAGAATGGGCTGTGGCTTTGGTGCGTGCATGGGCTGCAGCTGCAAAACAAAATATGGCAACAAGAGAATATGTAAGGACGGCCCCGTGCTCACAAAGGAGGAGATAATATGGTAAATACAAAGGTAACCCTTTCGGGTATCACACTTGATAACCCCATTATCCCCGCTTCGGGTACGTTTGGCTACGGCTACGAATTTGCTGAGCTCTACGACATAAATTGCCTCGGAACGTTCTCGTTCAAGGGCACGACAAAGGATCCCCGCTTTGGTAATCCCACTCCCAGAATTGCAGAATGCTCATCCGGTATGATAAATGCGGTAGGCTTGCAGAATCCCGGTGTTGAAAAGGTAATCAGCGAGGAGCTCCCCAAGCTTAAGGCTTGCTTTTCAAAGCCTGTAATGGCAAACGTAAGCGGCTTTGCAATAGAGGACTACGCTTATACCTGCCAAATGCTCGACAGTCAGGAGCAGATAGGCTGGTTTGAGGTGAATATCTCCTGCCCCAACGTTCACGGTGGCGGTATGAGCTTTGGTACTTCCGCCGAAGCTGCTGCCGAGGTGACAAAGGCAGTTAAGAAGGTAACCACAAAGCCCGTTTATATGAAGCTTTCGCCCAACGTAACAAATATCGTTGACATCGCAAAGGCTTGCGAGGATGCAGGTGCGGACGGCATCAGCATGATAAACACGCTCATGGGAATGAGGATAGACCTCAAAACAAAAAAGCCCGTGATAGCAAATAAATCCGGCGGCTTCTCCGGTCCTGCAATAAAGCCCGTTGCATTGTCCATGGTTTATAAGGTTTATGAAGCGGTAAAGATACCGATAATCGGCATGGGCGGAATTGCAACAGCCGAGGACGTTATAGAAATGATGCTTGCGGGTGCAACCGCAGTTGAAATAGGCGCGGCAAATCTCGTTGATCCTTTCGTATGCAAGGATATAATTGAGAAATTGCCCGAGGTAATGGCAGAATACAAGATCAATTCACTTGAAGAAATAATAGGAGGTGCTCACTGATGGGTAAGGACGTAATTATAGCTTGTGATTTTTCAAGCAAAAAGGCAGTAATGGATTTTTTGGATCTTTTTAAGGATGAAAAGCCCTTTGTTAAGATCGGTATGGAGCTTTTTTATGCAGAAGGCCCCGCAATAGTTAAGGAAATTAAGGACAGAGGCCACAAGATATTCCTCGACCTTAAGCTTCACGATATCCCCAACACTGTAAAAAAGGCTATGGCAGTGCTTTCAAACCTCGGCGTTGACATGACAAACGTTCATGCAGGCGGCACAGTTGCAATGATGGAAGCTGCTATTGAAGGTCTCACAAAGCCCGATGGCACACGCCCCCTCTTGATTGCAGTAACACAGCTTACCTCCACAAACCAGGAGAGAATGACAGAGGATCTCCTCATCGAAAAGCCCATTGACGAGGTTGTTATGCACTACGCTGCAAATGCCGCAAAGGCAGGCCTTGACGGCGTTGTTTGCTCACCCCTTGAGGCAGGCAAGGTTCACGCTACTTGCGGTAACGGCTTTGTTACGGTTACTCCCGGTGTAAGATTTGCAGACGGCGACATAGGTGACCAAGCAAGAGTTATGACACCCGCTCAGGCAAAAGAAATCGGCTCCGACTACATCGTTGTTGGCAGACCCATCACAGCGGCACAAGATCCCGTTGCAGCATACAGAAGATGCGTTAATGAATTTGTTGGTTGATAAAAGGAGAATAATATGGAAAGCTACAAGAGAGAGTTTATAAAGTTTTTGGAGAGCGCAGGCGTGCTCAAGTTTGGTGACTTTACTGCAAAGAGTGGCAGAAAGATCCCCTATTTCATAAACGCAGGCGATATTAAAACAGGCGACCAGATCGCAAAGCTCGGCGAATTCTATGCAAAGAGCTATTTTGAAAAGATCGGCAACAAGAGATGCGTGCTTTACGGACCTGCTTACAAGGGCATTCCGATAGCAGTTTCTGCTTCCGTTGCACTTTCTAAGGAAGGCCTTGACGTGCCCTTCTTCTTCAACAGAAAGGAAGAAAAGGATCACGGCGAGGGCGGCGTTTTCGTTGGCTACAAGCCGCAACAGGGCGAGGAGATCGTTATTGTTGAGGACGTTATTACAGCAGGTACAGCTATAAGAGAAAGCATGGAGATCCTTTCCAAGCTCGAAGGCACAAAGGTTGCCGCAACTTTTGTAATGGTTGACCGTAAAGAAAAGGGCAAAACAGAAAAGTCCGCAATGGCAGAGGTTGCTGAGGAATTCGGCTTCCCCGTATATTCCGTAGTTGACGTTTATGATATCATCGAATACCTTGAGGAAGATGAATCAAACAGAGAAAACGTAGAAAGAATCAAGAACTACCTTGCGATAAACGGCGCAAAGGCATAATTAACAATACACACAGAGGTTAAAATGAGAAGCGTTTTAGATATTCTGGATCTTTCGGTAGAGGAGCTTGAAGAACTCATTGCTGTTGCAGAGGATATAATTGCCGATCCGAAAAAGTACAGCGAGGCTTGCCACGGCAAAAAGCTTGCAACGTTATTCTTTGAACCGTCTACAAGAACAAGACTCAGCTTTGAGGCTGCAATGTATGAGCTCGGCGGACACGTTTTGTCCGTTGCAGGTGCGGATTCTTCATCTGCTGCAAAGGGTGAAAGCGTTGCTGATACTGCAAAGACAATTTCATGCTATGCGGATATCATAGCTATGCGTCATCCCAAGGAGGGTGCGCCATTGGTTGCGGCAATGAACGCAAGTATCCCCGTTATAAATGCGGGCGACGGCGGCCACAACCACCCCACACAGACGCTTGCCGATCTTCTCACCATCCACAGAGAAAAGGGTAGCTTGTCAAACATGACAGTGGGCTTCTGCGGCGACCTTAAATTCGGCAGAACAGTTCATTCGCTCATAAATGCATTGTCACGCTACGAGGGAATTAAGTTTGTGCTCATTTCACCCGAGGAGCTCAAGGTCCCCGATTACGTTATTCAGGACGTTCTTGAAAAGAAGGATCTCGAATACGTGCAGACGACCGACCTTTTGGAGGTAATGCCCGAACTTGATATTCTTTATATGACAAGAGTTCAAAGAGAGCGTTTTTTCAACGAGGAGGATTATCTCCGCTTGAAGGACAGCTATATTCTCACTCCCGAAAAGCTCAAAACGGCAAAGGAATCTTTGTCAATTCTGCATCCGCTGCCGAGGGTTAACGAAATTTCTGTTGCGATCGATAAGGACCCCAGAGCATGCTATTTTAAGCAGGTGCTCAACGGAAAGTACATGCGCATGGCGTTGATTCTCAAGCTTTTGGGAATAAAAGTGTAATAGGAGGGTAATATGAACGTTGATTCCATCATTAACGGCGTTGTAATTGACCATATAGCGGCTGGCAAGGGTTTGGTGATATATAATCATCTCGGATTAAAGGATCTTGATTGCACGGTAGCCCTTATACAGAACGTTATAAGCGAAAAAATGGGCAAGAAGGATATCATCAAGATCGATGCGGCTATTGATTTTGATATGCAGGTGCTCGGTTACATTGATCCCAGCGCAACAGTAAATATTATCAGGGATGGCAATATCATCGAAAAGAAGACCTTGACCCTCCCCGAAACACTCACAAACGTTGTTTACTGCAAAAATCCCCGTTGCATCACGCAAACAGAGCAGGAATTGGATCACGTTTTCAAGCTCACCGACGCTGAAAACCGTGTTTACAGATGCATGTACTGCGAGGCAAAGGCAGAGTAATATCCGATATACCGTTAAAATTTAATTGACATAAAAGATCGTTTGTTTGCTAAAAATAAACGGTCTTTTTTATTGAAATTTTATAGTATGTGTGATATAATTACATTGTTGAATTTGAATATTTAACAAACGCTCAATAAAAAATATTAAGCGGTTATTGAACAAAAGTAGGGATATCCTTACGCGACAGGAGAAAACATGAAAAAGGAAATCGATTTTTCAAACATCAACAGACCCTTAAGAGGCTGGTCATCATGGAATTGCTACGGATTTGGCATCAATGAGGAGAATATTCTCAAGCAGATGCACGCTTTAGTTGATTCGGGCCTTGCGGATTGCGGCTATGACTACGTTAATATTGACGATTGCTGGCAAAACGGCAGAGATGAGGTTACGGGCAGAATTCAGTACAACGCTGAAAAATTCCCGCACGGCATGAAGTATATTGCCGATGAAGCCCACAAGCTCGGCATTAAAGCGGGTATCTATACCGATGGCGGCGACAATCTTTGCGGTTCAAGCAGCGGCAGACGTTACTACGGCAGGGATGCAGGTCTTTGGCATCACGAGGAGGATCTTTGGACTTACCTTGCGGACGGCACTTACGCTGACAAGTATTCAAGAGAAACAGGCGCAGACCCCGTTGAGTGCTGGGGCTACGACTTTATTAAGGTTGACTGGTGCGGCGGCAGAGATCATAATCTTAACACGGAAGAACGCTATTCAGCATATAACGACGTGATCCTTGAGATCGAAGACAAAATGGGCAAGGATAAAAACTACAACATATGCTGTTGGGGATACAACGGTCCATGGATGCAGAGAGTTGCTGACTCTTGGAGATGCGGTGCGGACCTTGACATGAGCGGCAAAAGGTTTGAATCAGTAATTAATGCTTTTGAAGTTATGAAGCGCGTTGGTAAATTTTCGATTCCGGGACATTATTGCGATCCCGACATGCTAATAATAGGCAAGCAACTCACCAAAACGCAGGATAAATCGCATTTTGCAATGTGGTGTATGTTCTCAGTTCCGCTTGTGCTTGGTTGCGATATCACTCAAATGGATCCCGAAACTCTCGAGCTCATCAAAAATCCCGAGCTCCTTGAGCTTAACGATGATCCGTTGGCAAAGTGCGCAACTTGCATTGATACTTTGGGTGAAACGGTTGATCTTTGGTTCAAAAAGACTAAGTCCTTTGAGGGTGGTGACGGTGCGATCGCGCTTTTCAATAAGAGCAGCGAGCCCGTAACTGTTACAGTTGACCTTGCAGATATTTGTGTTTCAGGTAAAGCTGTGTTGAGAGATATCATTAAGCGCGAGGACGTTGGCGAGGTAGATAAGCTCACTATTACAATTCCCGGACATGATACTCAAATATATACACTCAAAACGTATGAGGGCTTTACAAAGGATGATTTTGCTATTGTGGCAGAGGGTGTTGACTATCCTTACAGTGATAATCAGTGGATATCGCACGCTACTGCACGCCAGTATATCAAAAATAACGGTGCATTGCTTATTGACGTAAGAACGCCCGAGGAATACGAAGCAGGTCATATGGATGGTGCGATAAATATTGAGCTTACAAAGCTCATAAGATCTCCCAAACTCTTGCCACAGGATAAGAATTCACATCTTATTGTGTACTGTGCAGGCGGACCGCGCAGCAGACAGGCTCATTATGAGCTCAGAAATATGGGCTATTTCAACGTTTACGATCTCGGTGATATGAACGACACAAACGACAGACTTGATGACTAATTACAAAACATAAAGATGGGCACGTGCGATAAATACTATCGTAGCGTGCCCATAAGCTTTATTCAGTTTAACTTTAGTTTATAAGTAAATTGTCAATATTTCCGCTGCCAAGTATTTCTTCTTTGTTAATGCAGTCCGAAACAAAAACCTTGATTCTTCCGTCATTTACCAGTATCGGGCAATCGCCGTCAATCTCGCTTTCAACGCTAACGTCATTCAAAATAAGTCTTTCAACACTTGAATCACTCCAAATGCATACTGTTTCGCAAGCGACTTCTTTTTCACGTCTGTGTAAATGGTTTATAGTAAGATCTTTTACACTTTGCGGACCGGGAAGCCAAATCAAAGGAAATTGAAAATCCTTGTCACCCATGTGCATTTCTTGTATGGGCAATCTCTTTGATTTTGATACGTGGAAATTCTCTAAAATAATGGCGTCGAACGAGCCGGTAAAATCGCCGGGATAAGCCTTTGTAAAACCAACGCAGTACTGATAGAACGTTCCGTAAACGTTGGATATTTTGATGTTTTGCACTTTATCGCGTACAGTTAAGAGTCGTACTGCGCTGTGGCAATTTTCGGCAAATATTCCGTCAACAAGAATATTTGTGATATCACCGCCAGTTCCCTCGTGCGCATTAAGTGCAATAAGATCATCGTAGCATGCGCCTTTAAGGTTTTTGATCACACCGTAATGGCAGTTTCCGTTAAGGTGAATACCATCCATATTGAGCGCGTAAGGATTACCAAAATTAAAATCAAACGTAATGTTTTCAACCGTAAAATATGACGCAGTATCAAGCGTTACCGCAAAATTCGTGGGGTCCTTTAACGTCAGATTTGATAGCTTAAAATTCCTTACGTTGTAGAAAAGCATAATATTTCCAACAAAATGTCTATCGTCAAACTTATGAGTTTGTATGGGATTTGGATCTTGGTTCAAATTATTAAAGTCCCAAATTCCGCCCTCTATTTCAAAATCATGGCAGGCGTCCTCTTTGTCGGTAGAAAACTCATTGCAATACCACCAAAATGCCTTTTCAAAATCACCGAATTCCTCGTTCAAGCGTTTCGCGTGCTTATTTACCGTTTTACTCATGAGCATAAAGCAGTTTGCACTGTCCATAAGCTTTATAGTTGCAAATCTAGGCAACTTTAACTTAAAATTTGACGGAATAATAAGTGGTTTTGAAATAAGATAGCACACATTCGGCGCGGGTAGATCCACCTCGCACACTCCGCTATCTATCATTTCCTGAATGGCTGAAGTATCATCATGAATACCGTCGCCGTAAAGCACGTAGTTTGCCATAATAATCTCCTTTTACGTTATATCAAACATCATATTCTCCACAAAAAGATCTGAAAATAATGGATCACAAGAAAGATCGATATATTTTATACTTGAAAAGTCCTCAGTCAGCTTACCCTCGTTACATGCAAATTTTACCGTGCCGAGCAAGCTGCTGTTGTTGAGAGCAACAGTTTTTTCTTGCAATTCCTTTGGCAAAAGTCCGCTTGCAACTGCATTTTTAACGTTGATCTTGGCTGAGAATCCGCCCGAAATGAATAGTTTTGATACTTTATCAAACCCAACATTCAAAGAGGACATCAGAACAAGAATAGCAGAGCAAACCGCCGACTTTGCAAGCTGATACTGCCTTACGTCAGCGGCAGAAAGCCAAACGCCATCGTCAAGAACAAACTCCTCCTGCTCCATATAGCCCGTTTCGTCAATGATGCCGTGGCGTAAAAGCTCGCTCACTATATCTATCAAGCCCGTGCCGCAAATACCAACGGCTTTTTGGTCCATAACGGTATTGAATCTTGCCGATCCGTCACCCATAAACTCAAACGAATATATCGCGCCCTTTGTTGCACTCATGCCACAGCTTATGTTTGCACCCTCAAAGCAAGGTCCTGCAGCAGCCGCAGTTGCAACTCCTCCGTTTTCGGAAAAAAGCACTATCTCTGCATTCGTGCCGAGGTCTATCAATAAATAGTAGCTGTCATCCTTGGGCAAACCAATGTAATTGAGCCCTGCAACGATATCAGCTCCAACAAACGATGAAACTCCCGGGAGGGACACCACCCTTTCAACGCCAACAATACCGAGAGCCTTGGCATCCTCATGCCTTTCGCCAATAAAAACAGGCTCATACGGCGCAACGCCAATGGACGAGCAGTCCACACCAAAGAAAATATGAAGCATTGTTGTGTTGCCGGAAACGTACATCGTCAAAGCTTCATTGCATCCAATGTCACGAATCATGCTGTTTATCTGCTCGATCAAAGTGGTTTTTAACTCAAAAACGGAATTTTTCCTGCAGTAATCGATCCTTGTGATAACGTCAGCTCCATAGGCTACTTGCGGATTTGTTGCGGTAATTACCTTTATTGCCTTTTTTTCGTCAAGAGAAACCAAACAAAGCGCTAACGTGGTCGTGCCTATATCAAGCGCAAGACAAACGTTTTGTGAGGCTGTATCGTTAATTTCAACTCCGCTTTCAGATACGATATCGGAATTATCGTATAATTCCACGTCAATATCACACTTTATCTCGTATCTGCACGCAAGCTCGTCTTGTCCGTTGACCTTTACCTTGCACTTTTTGCACGTACCTCTGCCACCGCAGGGGTGTTGAACGTCAATTTTATTTCTGATGAGCAACTCAGAGAGCTTTTCGCCGTCGTTTGCCTCAAATATTTTTTCGCCAAGCCTTACTTTATGCATAAAGCTCGCTCACCTTTTCAAAATAAGCGTCAAGGTTTTCCCACTTTGCGTCTGCGGGAATATCGCATCCCGACGATATCATAAAATTATCGAATGCATTGCACTCGTCAAATACCTTTTGGACGGCATTCTTAACGTCATCAACCGAGTCGCTCTTAAAAAGTATGGGATCAACGTTGCCCATCACAACGCTGTCGGAAGGCATTTGTCCAATTATGTCCTTTAATGATATTGCATTACCGAAATGATAGATATCAGCGCCAAGCGTGCTGATGCTGTCAGCCATATTAACCACCGCATTTCCGCAATTGTGATAGCAGAATACAAAATCTTCGTCGCTAACAGCGTCAATTATCTTTTTTACGTAGGGCATTGAAAATTCCTCGGCAAGAGCAGGAGAAAGAAGGCCTGCCGCGGGCTCAGCCATTATAACGCCGTCTGCACCTGCATCCTTAAACGCCTTTACGTAATTGATCAAGAATTCGGTTACCTTTTCAAGCAACAATTCGACCTCATCGGGGCTGTCAAAGCACTCCATCATAAGCTCAGTCATGTCAAAAAGTCGCCCCGCAAGTGAATATGGACCTATCACACCGCAGAAAACGGGAACGTCTTTGATCTCTTTCTTTGCTTGCTTTACCGCATTTATATATAGCGGACATCTTGCACCTTCGATCGACGGAACACATATATCGTTAACTTGGTCGATCGAATCAATAATTCCCTTTTCTATCGTAGGAACTTCGTTCTCGGTAACTCTTATCTTTGCGCCAAAGCACTCCGCCTCAACAGAAAGATCCATCATATTGAGCGATGCACCAACGTTGCATCTGTTGGCTATTGCCTTCATGCCCTCAACCTGCATTTCGCAGGACGAAATAAGCTTACTTACAGGTATGCCCAAAAGCTGTGTGGACGGGAATGAGAGTATCGGAACGGTTTTTGCCTTATTTGCGAGTATCTTTTTTGTAATTTCTTTCATAATTAACCCCTTAAATCATCACTTAAATAAAAAAGGGGATACAGTCCCCTTTTGAATGTTTATTTACAAAGCTCAACAGCCGCGTTTGCAGCGCTTGCCGCATCCTTGGTGTAGCAATCTGCACCGATCTTTTCGCGGAACTCCTCTGTTATTGGCGCGCCGCCAATCATAATCTTGACCTTATCGCGAATGCCCCTCTCCTCTGCACATTTAACTACTTCTGCCATGACCTCCATGGTGGTTGTAAGCAATGCAGAGCAACAGATAACCTGACAATTCTCATCTATTGCAGTCTGAACGAATTTTTCGGGAGCAACGTCCGTGCCGAGGTCGATAACCTCAAGTCCCTTGCCCTCAAGCATCATCTTAACGAGGTTTTTGCCTATATCGTGAAGGTCGCCCTGCACAGTACCGATGCAGACCTTACCCTTTGCCTGAACGCCACCCTCTATCAAAAGGGGCTTGATAATCTCAACACCTGCCTTCATGGCACGTGCAGAAATCAGCACTTCGGGAACGTAGACTTCGTTATTTTTGAATTTTTCACCTATTTCATTCATGCCTGCCAAAAGTCCGTTATCAAGAATGTCAGCTGCCAAAATGCCTTCTGCCAAAGCTTTATTAACCAATTCTGTTACTGACTTTCTGTTTCCCTTTTGCAATGCGAGTGAAATCTCATTCAATATGCTCATATATTTCTCCTTTATAAATTATTATTAGTATAATTAAGGCTTCCAATGCGTGTTTATAGTCTGCTTTGCAAGCTCAACGTAGCGTCTTCCGCGCTCAATATCGCCGTAGATAGTACCTACCTCTCTCTGTGCAACCTCAAAAAGGCATCCGCTTGCGCATTCTGCAACTTCCTTAAAGTAGTTGCGGATAACGTCCTCCTCAAGACCTGCTCTGTTAGTAACGTATTCCGCACGGGGCTTGCTGTAATAAACAACGTTTGTACCCCTTAAATATTCACCAACTTTGTATCCGTCGTTAAAGGGTGAAACAGAAAGCTTTCTCAAATTTGTCCACTTTGAGAGATAATCCTCCCACAAAACGTCAACCCTTTCACAGCAACCGTAAGAAAGTAAACCAAAGCGTTTAACCAATCTGTCAAGGTAGGGATATACAAATTCACCGTAAGCCTCGGGCGAGCAGGCAGTTGTTTCCTGTGATTCAAGGAACCCCCAAACCTGCTTTGTTGACGTTATGGGGCCGTCCTTCGGTAGCTCGTTTGTAAAGCAGAATGACTCCTGCGCCAAAAAGCTGTAATCATTCGTCGGGAGGAGGAGATTTTCTTTCTCAAGATAATCGTAATAATCAAGATAGAGCTGTGTTGCCATCTCCATTATCTCGTGCAAAGAATCCGGTGCATCGTACATGGACAAATAGTAATTTTCCATACCGATCAAAAATACCAACGGATTTGTTATCGGGCCCAAAAGACACCTGCCAGTGATCTTTGCCGGCAAAATATCACCAAAAATATCATTTACCCAGTCGCGGTATTTAACCGTGTTTTCCATTGATGCTCTGAAGCTTCCGCCGCGGAACATATCAATATCCGCTTCGATATCGTCCGTTATGGGCTCAATGTGGAAGCCCTTTGCGGTCTTGGCATAAACCACATTGCTTGTTGCGCCAAATGGAACTGCTTCGGCATCAAGATTTATCTCGTAATTTGGTGATATGGGAGTATCGTCGTTGAACAATTCTCTGCCGACCATACTCCAAAGTATTTCAGATTCCAATTCTCTGGCATCCTTACCCTCGCAAACGAGTCTTGGCTCTATGACCTCATCCGGGAAGTTTGAGAATAACAAACGTACCGTAGGCTCAGCTTTAACACCGTTTGCCAGCGCTTCCCATTGCTTTAATATTTCTTCGTTCCTCTTGCTGTGTGCAAAGCTCAATTTAAGCTGCGCAAGAGATCTTAATCTTTCTCTGTCTTTTATAGAAACTGTTTCCATGATCCGTATCTTCCTTTAATGATATTTCTGTAGTTTGTTACGTTAAAATAGAGCATGCTGGTGTCTTCATTGCCTGTTGTAATTATTGTAATTATTATACCATAACCACGCACGTTAAGTCAAGCATTTTTTCATTAATAAAATATCAAAAAAAGACTTTACTTTTCGCGCACAATATTATATAATTAACATGTATAATCAGATTCAATATAATGGGTGAATTATGAACACAATTTTGATAAACGACTATCTTTCAAATCTATCGCAAAAGCAAAAGCAGCTTGTTCTGGATGCAATGGAGTACGTTGGGAGCTTGATCGACGGTGGCGTAGTGTCCCGAATCTTTACACTTCCGGGGTTTACTGTTGACGGCCTTGTAATATGCAATTTCAAAGTCAAGAAGGATAAAATTATAATGCGGTTTTATCAGAAGGACGTGTTTGCGGCATTTGCAAAAAAGCTATCTCCCATTGAGCATGGCAGATGCAGTATAGTATTTGGCGCTGTTGATGAGATCCGCAAAAAAGTGGTTGAGGATCTTATAAAAACCACGGTAAGAACGGTAAAGGTAGACGCGGCGTTTTTGCACTCAATAAGATTGCGCGACTACGGCTACTACGATAACGTGCTTTTGAAGCCAAGACGAAGATAGCGGAGGACGTAATATGATAATAACAGTTACCATGAATCCCTGCATAGATAAGCACGTAAACGTTGACCGACTTGAATTGGGACAAACCTGTAAAGCCTTAGATGAGCAGGCAATAATTGCGGGTAAGGGTGTAAACGTTGCCAGAACGTTAAAAGCAATGGGAAGACAAGTCCTTTGCTTGGGTTTGGCTCGCGAAAATGACAGAGAATTTTTGGCAAAAGATCTTAGCGAGGCTATGATCGCAGAGGATTTTGTGTTTGAAAAGGGTAGTTTAAGAGTAAACTTAAAGATCCACACTCCAAACGGGGTCACTACCGAAATAAATAATAAAGGCAGCAGTGTTTCACCCCAAATGATTGAGTCTGTTGCTGAAAAAATATTGTGTGTTGCTGATCAAAGTGAGCTTGTGCTTCTTTGCGGAAGCTTGCCTGTGGGTGCGCCTGCTGACTTTTATGCCAATATCATCAAAAAATTGAGGGATAAGGGTATTGAGTGTGCGATAGATACAAGCTCAACTGCATTGAGTAATGCTATAAAGGCTTCTCCTGTGATGATCAAGCCTAATATTGACGAATTGCGCCACTTTTGTGGCAAAAAGCTTGACGATATTGATGCAGTAAGTAATGAAGCACTCTTGATCTGCCAAAACTACGGCATAAAATACACTATAGTATCGTTAGGGGCAAGGGGCTCGCTGATTGCAGATCATAAAAACGTTTATATTGCAAAAGCTCCCGATGTTTCGGTGATCAACACCACGGGCGCGGGAGATGCAATGCTTGCAGGGCTTGCGGTTGCTTATACAAGGGGACTTGATGCAAAAAGCATATTGCAAATGGGCGTTGCAGCATCGGGAGTAATGATATCAAAGCAGCCGAACGAGGCTTTTGACTATAAGAAGGTAAGAACTCTGTTACCTGATATTAAAGTAATTAAATATATATAATTTGGAGGAAATATGACAAAAATAATTAATGCAAGAGTATTGACCGAAAACGGTTTTGAGAATAAGGATATTTATATCAAAAACGGAAAAATAGCATCCGAGTGCGCAAATTGCGATGATATAATCGACGCAGGCGGCAAAATGATTCTGCCGGGATTTATGGATATACACATTCACGGTGTGTGCGGCCATGATTTTAACGACGGAAATTCTGACGGTCTTGACGTTATTGCAAACTTCCTTGCAAGCCACGGTACGACATCCGTGGTTGCAACAACAAGCACGACCGACAAAAACGTTATTGCAAACGCAGTAAAGGCAATCGCACAGAAAATGAAAACGGGTACAACGGGTGCCGAGATAGTTGGTCTGCACATGGAAGGACCGATATTTTCCGACAAGGCTATAGGTGCGCAGAACCCTGCATTTACTCAGCAGGCGACCATCCAAAACGTGGATGCTATGCTCGGCGACAATAAGGATATTCTTAAAATGCTCGCACTCTCTCCCGAGCTTGATGGCTCGGATAAGCTTATTTCGGATCTCAGAGCAAGGGGCGTTGTGTGCGCTATAGGTCACACAGGTGCGGATTATGATTGCGCAGTAAAGGCAATAGAACAGGGCTGCACAATGATGACGCATTTCTACAACGCAATGACTCCTCTCAAGCACAGAGATCCCGGTGTTGTTGGTGCAGTGCTTGAAGGCAGGGGCGCAGACATTCAGCTCATATGCGACTTTGTTCACGTTCATCCTGCGGCAATAAACGTTGCAATAAAGTGTGCAGGTAAAGAGCATACAATAATGATAAGTGACGCTATCTCGGGCACGGGCCTTGGTGACGGTGTGTACGATCTTGGCGGACTTGAAGTTTTTGTAAACTCGGGTGTTGCAAGGATCGCAGGCGGTGCGCTTGCGGGAAGCACTTTGACTCTTGATACCGCCATGAAAAACATGGTATCGATAGGATATTCCATTGAGGACGTTTCTAAATTCCTCTCGTACAATCCCGCAAAGGCTTTGGGCTTTGAGAATAAAAAAGGCCTTATCAAGGACGGCTATGATGCGGATCTGATAATAATTGACGATGATTTCAACGTTTGCAAGACTTTTGTTAACGGAAAATGTGTTTATACAGCATAAAGGAGGATAATATGAGTACAGTAAAAGTAAAGTGGCTTGGTCACGCATGTTTTGAAATAGAGTATGACGAGTATAAATTGGTGCTTGATCCGTTTGACGACGTTGACGGCTATGAGCCCGTAAAAACAAGAGCACACGAGGTATTTTGCTCGCATCAGCATCACGATCATAATTATGTTGACGGTGTAAAATTATTAAGAAAAAGAAAGTCGCCGTTTGAAGTAACGCTCATCCCGAGCTATCATGACGACGCTTGCGGCAATAAGCGCGGAAGCAATAATATTACGGTTATAAAGGTAGATGGACTTAAGCTCGTTCACTTTGGCGACCTCGGCTGTGAGCTTGATGCTGATACGCTTGAAGCTGTAAGCCATGCCGATTGCATTATGATACCCACGGGCGGCACTTATACGCTTGATTCAAAGCAGGCAAGCGCGCTCTGCGATAAGATAGAGCCCAAGGTTATAATACCCATGCACTACAAGACTGCGGATTACGGCTATGAAGTGCTTGAAAGCATAATGGATTTTACAGCCCTCAGAACAAACGTTGTGTTTGTAAACAACAACACGATCAGTATAACGGGTGATGAGGATCCGTTTACAGCTGTCCTCAATTACAAAAAATAAAAGGAAAAAATATGAAGAAATTAATGGTGCTTGACGGCCACAGCATAGCGTTCAGGGCATTTCACGCAGTGCCAGAGCTTGTGACCGCGGGCGGAATATATACTAACGCCCTTTACGGCTTTGTAAATATGCTCATAAAAATAACACAGCAGTACAAGCCGAACGCTGTAGCAGTTGCGTTTGACCTTAAAGAGCCGACGTTCAGACACAAAATGTTTGACGGCTACAAGGCGGGCAGAAGTGCAACTCCCGAACAGCTTTTGTCACAGATAGAGCTTTTGAAGGAGCTTTTGACAAAGATGGGCGTTACGGTATTGAGTGTACCGGGATTTGAGGCGGACGATATTTTGGGCACTCTTTCAAAGCTCTCAAACGATGCAGGTTACAGGACTTATCTCGTTACAGGTGATAGGGATTCCCTCCAGCTTATTGGCGGTAATACTACCGTTTTATATACTAAAAAGGGCGTTTCAACGCTGGTGGAATATACAACTGACGTATTTAAGGAAGAATACGGTATTTTACCCGAGCAATTTGTTGATTGCAAGGCTTTGATGGGCGATTCTTCTGACAATATCCCCGGTGTAGCGGGTATAGGTCCCAAAACTGCCACCAATTTGCTTTCGGAATACGGCACGCTTGACGGTATTTATCAGAATATAGACTCAATAAAGTCAAACAACACAAAAACAAAGCTTTCAGAGAATAAGGATAATGCATATCTCAGCCAGACGTTAGCTCGTATAGTGCGAAACGCTCCCGTTGAGCTCGTTGACGTGACGGATGAGATCTATGAGCCCAAGGCAACAAAGGAGCTTTGCGATATGCTCAGAATGCTTGAGATGAATAAATTGCTCGACTCATTAAAAGCGGACGACGCTCAAAATGATAAAGAGGATAATTTATCCACCTGCCTTGATATTGATAATTGCGGAATTGATGCGGTGATTCAGGACATAAGGTCCGCGGGTGAGGTATCAATATTCTGGGAGGGTACAAATGCCCTTGTTGAAAACGGATGTATTTTGTGGACGGCAAAAAACGTCTACACCACCACGAGAGATATTAAATCGATAGTTGAAGAATTAAAGCTTATATTTGAAGACGGTTCTATATCCAAGTATTTGCAGGATATTAAGCAGTTAAAGCATATTGCAGATGCCTGCGGAATCGAAATCAACAATGCGGATTTTGATTATTCCGTTGCGGCATACCTTCTTGACGCTGTAAATTGGCGTAAGGACGTTGATTATTTTGCAACAAAGTTCATCGGCAAGGATTGCAAAAAGGAGTCCTGCTGCCTTACAGAGCTTAAAAACACACTTGAAAGTGAGCTCAAGGCGCAGAATATGTATTCGCTCTATACCGACGTTGAGCATCCGCTTATTGACGTGCTTTACTCAATGGAGGTCGAGGGCTTTACGGTGGATATTGATATGCTCAAACAGCTTGGTAAGGATTACGACGAGAGGATCGCGTTTCTATCGCAAAGTATTTATGATCTTGCAGGCGGAGAATTCAACGTCAATTCCACAAAGCAGTTGAGCACGGTGCTTTTTGAAACGTTAAAGCTCAAGCCCGTAAAGAAAACAAAAACGGGATATTCCACAGATAATGAAGTGCTGGAGCAGTTGAGGGGCGACCACGAGATAATCGATCATATAATTGATTATCGCCAGCTTGTAAAGCTCAAATCTACTTATATTGACGGGCTTACCGAGGCTGCCGATGAAAACGGTAAGGTGCACACTACCTTTAATCAGACCATCACCAATACGGGCAGACTCAGCAGTACAGAGCCGAACCTGCAAAACATCCCCGTAAGAACAAAGGTTGGCGCAATGATAAGAGAAGCCTTTGTTTCCGGTGGCGACGAATGGGTGCTTGTGGATGCGGACTATTCACAGATCGAGCTCAGAGTGTTTGCACATATGTCGGGAGATGAAAAATTCATCGACGCATTTGTAAACGGCGAGGATATCCACAAGGCAACGGCGGCTCGCGTATTCAATTCGGCATACGATTTTGTAACGGATGAAATGAGAAGCCAGGCAAAAGCTGTAAACTTCGGAATAATTTACGGTATATCCGATTTTGGGCTTGCGCGAAACCTTGGGGTTTCAAAGTTTGCAGCAAAGAAGATAATAGACGAGTATTTTGTAAAATTCCCGACAATAACTCAGTTTATGGATTCAAGCATTGAGTTTGCACGCGAAAATGAGTATTGCAAGACTATTTTTGGTAGAAGAAGGGGCTTGCACGATATTAACTCAAGGAATTTTATGCTCCGCAAGGCAAGCGAGCGCATTGCAATAAATATGCCCGTGCAGGGGACTGCGGCAGATATCATTAAGATCGCTATGGTAAGCGTTTATAACGAGCTTAAGGCGAGGGGCTTAAGGTCAAAGCTCATACTTCAGGTACATGACGAGCTCGTTGTGCTTGCTCATAAGGACGAGGTCAACGAGGTAAGCTCAATATTGAGAGCCAGAATGGAATCCGCCGCAAAGCTTTCGGTACCGCTTATTGCGGACGTTGGCGTTGGCAATAGCTGGAATGAGGCCAAAGCATGATAGTAATAGGACTTACGGGCGGCATGGCATCGGGCAAGTCCACGGTATCCGCCTATCTTAAACAAAAAAATATTCCCGTAATCGATTGCGACGAGGAATCCCGTCACGTGCTTGATAAGGGTACAAACGGTTACAACCGCGCAGTAGAGGAATTCTCTGCCCAAATATTGTTAAAGGATGGTGCTATCGATCGCAAAAAGCTTGCATCCATAGTATTTGCGGATAAAAGCTTGTTGCAAAAGCTCAATTCAATAATCCATCCCGAGGTTATAGCAAGGACTCACGAGCTTTTGGCAGAGTATAAAGCAAAGGGTTGTGGCGTTGCTGTGATAGACGCTCCGTTGCTCATTGAGGCGGGTATGCATACGCTTTGCGATGAGCTTTGGGTGGTTTATACTTCACCCGAGGTGCAGATACAAAGGGCTATGGCACGCGACAACGCAACACTTGAGCAGGTGCAGGAGAGAATAAAAAATCAATCCTCAATTGAAGAAAAAAAGAAGCTTGCAGACAGACTAATATCAAATGACGGCACGATACAAGAGCTTTATGCTACCATTGATAAAATACTAAAAGACATAGCAAAGGAAAACAGTAATGGCTAATTATGAAATAAAGGATATAACCCTCGCTCCCGAGGGCAGACGAAGAATTGAATGGGTAAAAAAGCATATGCCCATATTGTCGGAGTATGAAAAAAGACTTTCCGACGAAAAGCCCCTCAAGGGTAAAAAGATAGCGGTTTCGGTACATCTTGAAGCAAAAACGGCTTACCTTGCATTGGTGCTCAAAAATTTGGGTGCAGAGTGCGCAGTAACGGGCTGTAACCCCCTTTCTACACAGGACCCCATTGCGGCGGCACTTGCCGAGGAGGGACTTAACGTCTACGGTATTCACGGTGCAACTCCCGAGCAGTATCACAGACATCTCAATATGGCTCTTGACATTGAGCCCGACATTATAATTGACGATGGCGGTGACTTTGTAAACATTCTCCATACAACAAAAACTCATCTTTTGGATAAGCTTATAGGCGGTTGCGAGGAAACTACAACGGGCATTATGCGTCTTAAGGCGATGGAGCGCGAGGGCGTGCTTAAAATGCCCATGATAGCTGTTAACTACGCAAAGTGCAAGCACCTGTTTGACAACCGTTACGGCACGGGTCAATCCGTTTGGGACGGCATAATGCGCACAACAAACCTCGTGGTTGCAGGCAAGACCGTTGTAGTGGCAGGCTACGGCTGGTGCGGCAGAGGCGTTGCGGCAAAGGCTGCAGGGCTTGGTGCAAACGTAATTGTAACCGAGATCGATCCCGTTAAGGCTATTGAAGCTTATATGGACGGCTTCAGAGTGATGACAATGGACGAGGCTGCCGGCTTGGGTGACGTTTTTGTAACGCTTACGGGCTGCAATGACGTTATTGTAGGCAGACATTACGAAAAGATGAAAAACGGCGTGCTCCTTGCAAATGCGGGACATTTTGACGTTGAAATAAATAAGCCCGATCTTTTGGCGTTAAGCGTTGATACGTTTGAGTCAAGGGACAACATTATGACATACGTTATGGCGGACGGCAGAGAATTGAACCTTTTGGCAGAAGGCAGACTTGTTAACCTCGCCGCAGGTGACGGTCACCCTGCTGAGATAATGGATATGAGCTTTGCTATTCAGCTTCAGTCGGTATTGTATCTCAATAAGGTTGGCAAAACTTTGCCCAACAAGCTCATTCAGGTGCCTGACGAGATAGACGATCAGGTTGCAAGAATAAAGCTTGACAGCATGGGCGTGGCTGTTGACGTGCTCACCGATGCTCAGAAGGAATACGTTAACGCTTGGAATGCGGAGTAAATTATGTTAATTAAAAACGTAGATATATTGACCGTTTCAAAGGATGCAAAAAGCCACGAGCTGAGAAAAAACGCTTCGATCGTTGTAAAAGGCGAAAAAATAGAAAAGATAATCGACGCAAATATTCCCGTTGACGATAATGAGGTTATCGACGGCAAGGGTAAATTGGCTGTTGCGGGGCTTGTGAACACTCATACTCATACCGCAATGTCGTTTTTGCGCAATTATGCAAACGATATGAATCTGCAGGATTGGCTTTTTACAAAGATCTTTCCCGCAGAGGACGAGCTTACTGCCGAAATGGCTTATTGGTGCGTAAAGCTGGCAAATATCGAAATGATAAAGTCCGGCGTTACCTGCTATTGCGACAATTATTTCTTTATGGACGAAGCCGCAAGATCCGTTGAAGAAACGGGTATCAGAGCTGTGCTTTCACGTAGCGTTTCGGGGATATCCGATCCAACCGGAGCAAAGCTCAAGGAAAGCATTGATTTCTTTAAGAGATACCACAACACCTGCAACGGAAGGATAATGTCCACACTCGGCGCGCACGCGATATACACAAGCGATACCGATTACATAAAGAGAGTTGTAGATGCGGCAAACGATATAGGCTCGGGCTTGCAGACTCACCTTTCCGAAACAAGGACTGAGTTTGACGACTGCATGGCTCAGCATAATATGACACCTACTCAATATCTTGACAGCCTTGGATATTTTGACGTTGACGGAATAAAGATCGCGGCACATTGTGTTCATATGACTAACAATGATATTGAGATATTAAAAGCAAAGGACGTTTCTGTTGCGGCAAATATAAGCAGTAACTTAAAGCTTGCAAGCGGAATTGCTCCGTTGCCTGAGCTTATGGCGGCAGGTGTAAACGTAACACTTGGTACGGACGGTGCTTCAAGCAATAACAATCTTTCCGTCCTCAACGAAATGCGCTTGACCTCGCTTATTTATAAGGGCTTGTCAATGGACCCCACCGCAATGAACGCAAAGCAGGTGATAAGTCTTGCTACGTCAAACGGCGCAAAGGCAATATCAAGAAATGACCTTGGCGAAATAAAAGAGGGCATGACGGCGGATATAGTGCTCATCGATATGGATTCCCCATCCGTTGCCCCTGCCACAGAGCCCGATGCGGCACTTGTTTACAGCGCATCAGGTGCAGACGTTGATACGGTTATATGTAACGGCAGAGTGCTTATGAAGGGCAGAAAGGTGCTTTCCGCAGATGAAGAAAGGGCAGTCTTTGAGGTAAAGCGTATTGCCGAGAAGATAGTTGGATAAATTAATTTTTGCTGATTTATAGGCAATTAACATACTCTTATCAAATGACTGTCACATAAAAGAAATATAATATTAATAGCCGTTATAGTGTGTTTTTGTGACGGTATTATAGCTATAAGGAGAACATGTATGGCAAAAATTCTTGTTGCTGATGATGAAGCAGGCATAAGAAACATTATAAAAAAATACGCGATATTTGAGGGACACGAAATAACCGAAGCGGATAACGGCATATCGGCGATCGAGCTTTGCAAAAAGAACGAGTTTGATATGGTCATTATGGATATAATGATGCCCGAGCTGGACGGCTTTTCCGCGGTAAGGGAGATCAAAAAAACATCCGACGTGCCGGTAATAATGCTTTCGGCAAGAACGGAGGAATATGACAAGATCCACGGCTTTGAGATAGGCATTGACGATTACGTTGAAAAGCCCTTCTCTCCCAAGGAGCTCATGCTCAGAGTAACCGCAGTTTTGCGCCGTTACGCAGCTACTCCAAAAAGCTCAAGCGTTGACAACGGTCAACTGCACGATATAGTTACTTACGGCAAGCTCAAGATCGACTTTACGGGCAGATTCGTTTACATAGACGAAAAGAGAATAGACCTTACTCCAAAGGAATATGACCTCTTGTTCTATATGGTAAGAAATAAGAATATTGCTCTTACAAGGGATATGATCCTTGACAACGTATGGGGATACGATTTCTACGGTGACGAAAGAACGCTTGACACTCACATAAAGCTTTTGAGAAAATCTCTTGGCGAGTGCAGCTCATATCTTGTTACTTTGAGGGGAGTTGGCTATCGCTTTGAAGCTTAATTCGGAATATGCCCGCAAGCATAGGCACTTTTTTTCTATGCGTTGGAGAATATTCGTAGCTATGCTTATATTTACGGGCGTCGTATTGCTTTTGTTGTGGGGAATACAGCGATTTTTCCTGCAGGATATTTACAAAGCAGTAAAGGTGTCCAACGTTGGTAAGGCTATTGAAAGCATAACAGAATCCGTAAATACGCATATTGCAACAGAGGGTATGCTCACAAGTATAGTTGAAGATAACGCAACAAAATACGATTCGTGCATATCAGTTTGGGACAAAAAATTTAATCAGACCGTGTCGGTATGTGTAAACAGAGGATGCAGAGTGCATTCCTACGGCATAGTCGGTGCTGCTTATTTTTACAAAAAGGCAAAGGATAACGGCGGTGACTTTGTTCAGCTTTATGGCAGATCTACTCCGTCGGATAATTTAGACGATCTGGGCGCACAATCTCCCCCATTATTTGATGATGATGAAAGCTGGCAAGGTGAAGATGATTTTGAGAGCATAATGCATGCCCGCATAATACTTGATGCCAGCGGCAAGGAACACTTGTTGCTTATTAATTCAGTACTTACGCCTCTTAATTCTGTTAAGAGATCGTTTGGTGCAATATTTGCGATCGTCGGCTCGGTAATGGTGCTGTTTTCAGTTGTTGCATCGGCTGTGCTTTCAAGCTTTGTGGTTGACCCTATATATAATATCAGCCAGAATGCAAAAAAGCTTGGTAAGGGTGATTACAGCGTAAGATTTGAGGGCGGCTCATATTCTGAGGTCGTACAGCTTGCGGATGCGCTCAATTATGCGGCGTCGGAGCTTTCGGGCGTTGAAAATATGCGACGTGAGCTTATGGCAAACGTTTCTCACGATTTAAGAACACCGCTTACGCTCATAAGCGGTTACGCTGAGATGATGAAGGATTTCCCCGGTGAGGATAATAAGGACAACCTTCAGGTTATTATTGACGAAGCCAGCCATATGATACTTCTTGTAAATGATATGGCGGACGTATCAAAATACAACGCAGGAGTGCAAAAGCTTCAGGAGTCTGAGTTTGATCTTACAGCAACGGTTAAAGAAACCGCAAAGCGTATTGCGCTGTTGCACAATAACGAATACAAGATAGTGTTTGACCCTGAGTTCAGCGTGACTGCAAGGGGTGACGAACTTAAGATAACTCAGGTGCTCTATAATCTCATAAATAATGCCATAACCCATACGGGCAGTGATATGACTGTAACTATAGAGCAAACCGTGACCGAAAGGCTCAGGCAAAAAACTGTTGAAATTGGTATTGTAGACAGCGGTGACGGTATCTCAGCAGAAGATATAAAAACCATCTGGAACAGATATTATAAGATGGATAAAACGTATAAACGCGCGCATAATGGCTCGGGGCTTGGCTTGAATATTGTTAAGTCGATATTGGAGCTCCATAATGCAGAGTTTGGCGTATTGTCGAGGGATCAAATGCCCGCAAACAGAGGTTGTAAATTCTGGTTCAGATTACCTATAACAAAAAAGATGTAAATTTAGTTCAAGAGGTATTTCCTCAAGAAAGGATAAAAATGATGATAAAAAGAATAGCGGCAGTTTTGCTTGTGGTAGCTTGTATTGTTGCAAGTGTTGGCTGTGAAAAAGGCGATATGCTTCAAACGTATTATGATTATGACGTTTTTGAGTACGTTACTCTCGGTCAGTATACGGATCTGACGTTGGAAGTGCGTGATCCCGCGCCGACAGAAAAGGAAATCCAAGAAGTTATTGATAGCTTCCTTGATGCAAATTCCGTTATAACGCCTACAGGTAAAACGACTGTGAGTGATGGCGATTTTGTAAAGCTTACATACGACGGTTATTATCTTGGTGTGAAAAGAGACGGTCTGAGCGGAGAAAATTATGAATTCCAGATAGGCTCTCTGGAGTTTATTGAGGAATTTGAGGATAGCGCGATAGGCAAGCGAAAAGGTGAGGCGTACACAATAGAGATCATATATCCTGATGATTTCCGGAACCAAGACCTTAGGGGACAAAAGGTCAGATATATGATAAAGGTTGAAGACTTTTACACAAAGGAATTTCCCGAATTGACTGATGAGCTTGTGTATGAAAAGCTTGGCTACAACAGCGTAGAGAATTTCAAAACTTATATCACAGAAAGGCTCACAAACACAAATATAGCAAACGCGGAAAATAACTTTACGTACTACGTATGGGAGATGGTTCTTGACAATGCAACCATAAAGTCCTTGCCTCAGGACAGAATGGATTTCTATGAGGAACAATCGTTGGCTTATATCAAAGAGCTCTGGCAAAAGACCTTTCCAAGCAGTACTTTTGATATTTTTGTTGAGATAATGACCAACAAAACGTACGACGAGTTTATGGAAGAGATAAAGAATCAGTGCGAAGATGTTGTCAAAGACGAGCTTGTGCTCCTTGCGATTGCAAGAACTGAAGGTATTGTGCTTGAATGGAATGATTATAAGTCATATGCAAGAAATTATTTGGAGCAGTATAACTGTGTTTCAATACACGATCTTGAACAGAACGTTGCAAGAGAAGAACTTTGTTTAACAATTGTTGGTGATATTATTCATGCTAAAATTGCAGAAACCGTAACCGTTGTTACAAAGCCAAATTAAATCAAAAAATCAGCCTCCGAAATTTTTTCGGAGGCTGTTGCTATATAATTATTCAACGTCTATCTTAACAACTCTTACAATGTAGTTGATGGCATAAATAAATTTAGCCTTATTGAACGTTACTCTGTTTGACTCCTGAGCAAATTCTACCTTTTCGCCGTTGTCAAGGTAAGTGATGGACTTAACCTTCTTATCGATGTCAAAGGAGATATCTTCGCCGTTTGAGTTGTAAATAAAGAGGTAGTAGCATTTGTTTGTATTGTCGTACATAACAAAGTCGTCTTCACCGCTTACAAACGTATCAACGTAGTCAACGTCACGGATGGCGGGATCGTTCTTCTTTGTCCATTCACCGATCTTTTTAAGATAACCCTTGTCGATATCGCAAAGCAATCCGTTACCCATGGGACCAATATTCAAAAGCAGATTTGCTTTAACGCGTCTGCAATAGATAAGAGTTTTCAATATCTGGCTTACGGGCTTGTATGAAAGATCTCTGTTTGCAAAGCCCCACGTTTCACCGAAAACCTCGCACATTTCACTTGCAACGTACTTGGGGCAGTTTGAATAATCCATGGCTCTGGGCTTGCCTCTCTCGTATGTAACGCTGTCAATTTCGGGATGACCAACCGTGCCGATCTCATCACCCATACCTGTGTTGTTGATTATCATTGCTTCGGGCTGATGCTTTCTTATAAGTGCATAAAGCTCGTCAAACTCCCAATCACCGGTCTTGTTGCCCCACCAGCCGTCAAACCACAAGCCACCTATCTTGCCGTATTTTGTGCAGAGGATCTCTACGCTGTCACGAAGATACTTAAGGTATCTCTTGAATTTACCTTCATCCTCAGTGCTGAATTCGGGATGCCACCAGTCAATAAGTGTGTGATAGAAGAATGGGACTATTCCCTGCTTATTACATTCGTCAACAAATTCTCTTATAAGATCTCTGCCGGCAGCAGAATGAGGCGCATCGTATTCATTCAAGCCACAAGTATCATACAGCGAGAAGCCGTCGTGATGGCGTGTGGTGATGGTGATGTACTTACAGCCCGCGATCTTTGCGTGACGCACCAGCTCGTGTGCCCAATTTTTGCTTACCTTAAAATTTGCCAATGCCTTTTGATATTCTTCCTGCGGTATATTGTCCATATGCTTTATCCATTCGCCCCTGCACATAGTGCTGTAAAGGCCAAAATGAACGAACATACCAAAGCCGAGCTTTTCAAAATCCTTGATGTATTGCTTTACGATCATATAATTACTCCTTAACATTAAGATTATAAACATTATAGCACATACGTTTTTGTTTGTCAATAAGATAATCATTATAATAGAACTATAATTCATAAAAAATAAAGGCGCGTTTACTATTGAACATATTGCAATTTTGTGCTATAATTATAGGGTACAACAAACGAAAGGAAACGCATATGGTCAAATTAATCGTAAGCGACGTTGACGGCACTCTGCTTACAAACGGGCAAACTGCTCCATCTCAAAAGGTCATTACCTCAATCACATCCGCTATACAAAAGGGCATAAAGTTTGCCATTGCTTCGGGTAGGTCATACGAGGACCTTGCAGAGCTGTTTGCGCCGATTAAGAACGACGTATATTTTATTGCGCACGACGGCGCTCTGACCGTTAAAAACGGCGCAAGACTCTTTCATCAGCCCATGCAGACGGACGTTGTAAGGTCGCTGGTGCAGGCTTACGGCACGGATATTGGCTGTATAGCGTTTTATTCAAAGGATAATTGCTATTGCATTGGAAAACCGAATGAATTTGTCAAAAGCCTGAACATCGTGCCGATAAAGGGGTTATATGAGATAAAGGACCTAATTTATAAGGTTGGAATATACGGCAGAGCAAGCATAAAAGTTCTTCAGATAACGGGTGCAAGGCTTTGCGCGTTGAGCGACGGCTGTATAGAGTACGTTTCAAGCGTTGCGCAAAAGGGCACAGCACTTTCAGATCTGCAAATGAGATTGTTTATGAATAAGTTTGACACCGCCGCAATAGGAAATTACCTGAACGACGTAAAAATGCTAAAGAATGCCAAATATTCCGCGGCAATGGCATCCTCCCCCGACGAGGTAAAGGACGCTGCTTCATACGTAGTTGAGGATGCTTGTGAGTTTATACAAAAATGTATTGATACGTAAATAATAAAGAGATAACTGAATGGATATCCATTAGTTATCTCTTTTTATTTTATAATATCTGTTTTATATCGTTTAACTCTGTTACCGTATGGTCTGCAATGCTGTTTCCGTTTGATGTCTTTTTCACGTCAAACCAGCAGGTCATAAGCCCTGCGTTCTTCGCACCGCCAATGTCTGCAGAAAGTGAGTCACCTATCATCATCACCTCTTGCGGAGCACAATTCATCTGCTCAAGGCATTTGTGAAAAAACTCCTTTTCGGGCTTTTGCACTCCAAGTGCTTGCGAGGTGAACACGTTTTTTAGCATATCGATCATTCCTGCGCGGGTAAGTCTGTTTATCTGCTGAGCGTGTGTGCCGTTGCTTGCGGCATAAACGTCATATTTTGATGCGAGATATTTCAGCAGATCCAGTGCGCCGTCCATTTGAACTGCGCTGTCAAACAAATACGCTCTGAAGTACGCTTCAAATTCTATTCCGTCAGCTTTAACACCGAGCGCCTCAAAAATCGTGTTCCATCTTATGTCAAAAAGTCCCTGCTTTGTAAGCTCACCATTTTCAAGCCTCTTCCAGAGAGAATTGTTTATTCTGTGAAATACGTCTATAACGTTATCGGAAAAATCAATACCTCTCTTTGCAAAGCCTTCCTCTATTGCAAGGCGCGCAGAGGCATCAAAATCGAGCAGGGTATTGTCAATATCTATAAGTATAGCTTTTATCATAGTTCACCTGTATTCTATGCTGTGCATAAACAAGCCCTTTGCGGGTGCGGCAAGGGTTGCCTTTTGCCTTTTTTCTATGAGGTCGAGCATATGCTCCGGAGGAAATTTCCCCCTTGCTATCTCAATAAGTGCACCGACTATAAGCCTCACCATTTTATACAAAAAGCCGTTGCCCGTAACGGTAAACGTTATCAGCGAGCCGTCAACTGCAATATCCGCTTCGTATATAGTCCTTACGGTGTCACTTACTGTGCTTCCCGATGCCATAAATGAAGCAAAATCATGCTCACCGATCAGATACTTGCATGCAAGTGACATTTTGTCGGTATCAAGCTTGCCCGAAACCGTGTGCTCGTATCGGCATGTAAGCGCACTTGAAAAGTCGGAATTTCGGATATAGTATTTGTAGGTCTTTTTCTTTGCGGAAAATCTGGGGTGAAAATCCGCATCCGCCTCAAAGCTTTTTATTATTCTTATGCTTTCGGGGAGTTGGGAATTGAGCGCAGCGCGATATTTGTCGGCAGGGATTCTGCTTTCGGTAAAGAAATTTGCTACCTGCCCTCTTGAATGCACTCCGGCATCAGTCCTGCCTGCGCCGTTTAGTTGCACAGGCTTACCTTCTATTGCGCACAGTATATCGGTAATGCATTGCTGTACGGTAACTCCGTTTGGCTGGATCTGCCATCCGCAGTAATCTGTGCCGTCATACTCAACGATCAAAACAATATTTCTCATATTAAAGTATCAAGTCTATTGCAATCATTAATCCGCAGAATATTGCAGTAACAGCGGATGCTATCCAGTCAACAGCTCCCGTTTTGAGAGGATTCATTCTTGTTCTTCCTTCACCGCCGCGGTAGCATCTTGAAGTCATCGCCAACGCAAGCTCGTCGGCACGCCTGAATGCGCTAACGAAAAGCGGTATGAGCAACGGGATCATGCTCTTTGCCTTCTGCATAAGATTTCCTGTATCAAAGCTGGCGCCGCGTGCCATCTGCGCTTTCATTATTTTATCCGTTTCTTCAATGAGAGTGGGAATAAATCTGAGCGCAATGGTCATCATCATAGCCATTTCGTGCGCAGGAAAGCCTATCCTTTTAAGCGGGCTGAAAAGCGACTCAATGCCCACGGTCAACTGAATGGGTGAGGTAGTCAACGTCAATAAACCTGTAAAGAATATGAGCATTACAAGCCTTATGAGCATTACAACAGCTCTCAACAAGCCCTCATCCGTAATTTTTACCACCCAGAAGCTCAAAAGCACGTTTCCCGTACGCGTCAAAAACACATTCAATACGAACATGAATATCAGCACGAACCACAACGGCTTTAAGTTTTTTGCTAAAAGCTTTATCGGTACTCGGGATGCGAATATTGAAATGAGCACAAATACGGTTGCGGTAAGGTACCCCGGAATGGAATTTATTAAAAACAGCACTATGATGAACGCAAACGTTATAACGAGCTTAAATCTCGGGTCCATTTTGTGAACCAAGCTGTTTGATGGATAGAACTGTCCAAAAGTAATATCGTTAAGCATTGCTGTTCATCTCCTTGATTATCTCGTCAACTACGTCTTCAACGTTAAATACGCCCGTATCTATATTGAATTTGCCCGTACCGTTCAATTTTGTAACGAGCTCTGTTATCTGAGGAAGATAAAGGCCGTAATTCTTGCACTCCTCACAGAATATCTCCTTGGGGGTGCCCGTTGCGGCAAGCTTGCCGTTATACATCACGAATACTCTGTCCGCAAGGCGCGCTACGTCGTCCATACTGTGGGAAACAAGAATGATCGTTTTGCCCTTTGTTTTGAGTCTTTCGATCCTTGCAAACAAAAGCTCCCTACCCTTGGGATCAAGCCCTGCGGTGGGCTCGTCAAATACTATTATCTGCGGCTTCATTGCAAGCACGCCCGCAATTGCAACTCTGCGCTTTTGTCCACCCGAAAGCTCAAACGGGGACATATCCTTTATCTCCTCGTAGTCAAGCCCCATATCTTCTATGGCGTTTTTAACTCTCTTTTCTATCTCTTCCTCGTCAACACCCTGATTGCGCGGACCAAATGCAACGTCCTTTGCAACGGTTTCTTCAAAAAGCTGATACTCGGGGTACTGAAATACTATTCCGACCTTACCGCGCACTTCCTTTAAGTCCTTTTTTGATTCACCAAATGCAACGTTGTCAACAAGCACTCTGCCCGACGTTGGCTTTAACAAGCCGTTGAGCATCTGAATGAGTGTGGATTTACCCGAGCCTGTGTGACCGATTATGGCAACAAATTCGCCGTCCTGTATCTCAAAGCTGACGTCCTCAATAGCGGTAGCCTCAAACGGCGTGCCTTTCATATATGTGTAGGTCAAATTTTCTGCTTTAATTGACATAATGCCTCCGTAAGCTCATCCATAGTGAGCAAATTGCAGGGAATCTCGATGCCCTTGCTGTTAAGTCTGTGTGCTATATCGGTTGCCACGGGCACGGTGAGCCCAAGCTCCTTTAAGAAATCCACTCTCTTAAAAAGCTCCCTCGGTGTGCCGCTTGCAACGCATTTACCGTCATTCATAACGAATATCTCATCGGAATTTATGGCCTCTTCCATATAGTGAGTGATGTTTATTATAGTAATGCCAAGCTCCTTATTAAGCTTTAGCGCGGTATCTATTATTCCCTTTCTGCCGAGGGGATCAAGCATTGCGGTGACCTCGTCGAAAATAATTACCTTTGGCTTCATTGCAAGCACACCCGCTATGGAAACTCTCTGCTTTTGTCCGCCGGAAAGGTGGCTGGGTGAGGTCTTTGCAAATTTTGTCATGCCGACGGTTTCAAGCGCGTTGTCCACTCTTTTTCGTATTTCCTCAGAGGGGATACCTATATTTTCGAGCGCAAATGCAACATCCTCCTCAACAACGGTGGCAACCATCTGGTTGTCGGGATTCTGAAACACCATTCCCGCGACCTTTCTTATTTCCCATATCTGTTCCTCGTCGGTGGTATATATTCCGTCAACGACCACAAAGCCCTCACTCGGTAAAAACAATCCGTTAAGATGCTTTGCAAGAGTGGATTTTCCCGAGCCGTTGTGACCTATAACGGTTACAAAGCTCCCCCTCTTAACGTCAAGAGAAACGTCCTCAAGCGCCGCTTCCTGAGAGGTTGCGCCGTCGTCATATTTATACGTTACGTTTTTTACTGAAATAATATTATCCATAGCAATACCGTCATAAAATTATAGTATAAAAAGGAAAAAACCTTTACATTTTATTATACCATAAATTGCCGATATATGCAAGCACATTTATTGTCAAACGGTCTGCAAAGAGGTGTTTGTGTTATAGGATCGCTATGCTTTTTATTGAAAAAAACGCTTGACTCAACGTATTTTTTGAATATTTTATCAAATACCGTAAATAATACTATTACCGATCAAAAGGAAGTCACTAAAAAGGAGCAAAAACTATGAAGCTAACCAAAAAAGAAATGACGGGACTAGGCTTGGTTGTGGGCTTGGGCGCCGCAATGATCGCTATCCCGCTATGCTGTTCATCCAAATCCCCCGAAAAGCGTTTTATCTGCGGTGGCAGAACTATGCTTTCTGCAATTCCGGACATTGCAAGGAAATATACCGTTTCCATGGCAAGCAGAATGCTGCATTAAAAAACGTGATGCCTTAAGTTTAAGTCCATCATAACAAAAAACTCCCACAAACCAAGCTCAGGTCTGTGGGAGTTTTGTTTATTTGATGTGCATATCGTAGAGCCAGGGCTTGCTTCCACCGTTTGTATGACCATGATTAAATGCACAGTCAAGAATGTCGTCAGCTCTCGAAATAAATTAATGAACAATTGCCCTCTCAGGCGCGAAGCGCCAGCTCTCCCTGAGGGCGAGCCAAGCATGTGGAACGAATTGTAGGGGCGGATTCCAAATTCTTCCGCGAAGATCCTACAAAATAATATGCTATATCTAACCACGTACAACAAAAGACCACCGGATAACGGGCACGCGCGATAACGAAGTTATAGCGTGTGCCCGTTAACTAAGTTTGCCCTTATGGGCAAGTGAAGTTTACTGCGTAAGTGAAGTTATCCTTTGGATAGTGAAGTTTTACCTACGGT
>SVGF01000100.1 GCA_015056475.1 Clostridiales bacterium | reverse complement strand
GTCATAGGCGTGATACTCTTATCGGAGTATCACGCCAACTCTATTCGCCTGCGGCGAGTGATATTGCGCACAATTGCATTGTGTACGCAGTGGTATATTCGCTACGCGAGCTTTTAGGCGAATAGAATATCACTAAAAGCAGAAAAAGAGAGAGCAAAGCGGTTTTTCTTTCCGCATTGTTCTCTCTTTATGTTTTATCATTTACACAATAAATTATTTGTGCAATATCTCCTCAAGGAGATTGAGTGATCCGCACACCACAACTGCGCTCTTTACACCGTCAGCCTCATATTTCTTCGCTCTTGATATTGCCTCATCAAGCGCCTTCTTCGGGTCAATTATTATTTCTACGTCCTCATCAAAGCACTCTGCAATATATCCTGCCTCAGCGCGTCTTTGGTGCACCATCTGGCAAACTATCCTCTCGTCAAATCTACCCTTCAGTAACGAAATCGAGCTTGAGCAATCCTTATCCTTAAACATCGAGAAAACCAATATCTTTCTGTACTCACCAAGATAGTTGTCAACACATCCGACCAAAGCCCTCATGCATTGCTCGTTATGTCCACCGTCAAAAATTACTAGAGGCTTTTTATAAACTATCTCAAACCTTCCGGGCCATTGTGTCTTTGCAATACCGCTTATTATGCACTCGTCGGTGATATTGTAGCCTCTTTGCCTTAAAGCCATAAGAGCAGTTAATGCAGTTGCACAATTCTTCACCTGATGAATACCTATAAGAGGTGTTCTAACATTTGTTAAACACTCGTTTTTGTATGTAAAATCAAACGTGCTGCCCTCAATAGAGGTATTCTTAACGTTTATTTTGCAATCTTGAACGTTATAAAGCACAGAGCCCCTTTGCTCAGCCACCTGCTCAAACACCTCAAGTGCCTCTTTTTCCTGCTCGGGGTATATCACAACGGGAACGCCCTGCTTTATGATTCCAGCCTTTTCAGCGGCAATTTTTGCGTGTGTATCGCCAAGATACTGCGTATGATCAAGCCCGATAGCGGTAATTATGCTCACCTCAGGCATGCAGACGTTAGTTGCATCAAGCCTTCCGCCCATTCCCGTTTCAAGCACGGCAATGTCAACGCCGCTTCTGTAAAAATATTCAAATGCAACAGCGCAAAAAAGCTCAAACTCCGTTGGGTAATGCAAGCCCTCAGCCTCAACCGTATCAGCTTGAGCCTTTACAAATTCAGTCACAGCTGCAAGATCACCCTGAGCAATATAATTTCCGTTTATTTGTATACGCTCAGTTTCGTCAAATATCGGCGGCGACGTAAAAAGTCCAACCTTTAATCCGCATTCGCGCAAAACGTTTGAAACGTAGGAAGACGTTGAGCCCTTACCGTTTGTACCCGCAACGTGAACACATTTTATCTTTTTATGAGGACTCCCCATCTTATCCAATAAACAAGAAATAACCTCAAGACCCGGTCTTGAACCGAATTTGCCCGTCGATTTAATATAATCAATAGCTTCGTTGTAATTCATAAAAGTCCCCCTGTAAATTTCTACCTATATTATACCATTTTTAAGCGTATAAATCAAGTCTTAACAACCGCCAAACGCAATATTTATGGCGCGCGAAATTATTCTTGCGGACGTATCGCACATGGTGTCTATATCCTTAGGCGTCACAACAAGGCTGTTTATAAGCTCGTCATCAAGCTCGGACATTACTCCGTCTATTGCGCCCTGCGAATAATCAACGCTCTTTCTGGCAAGCATTTCAAGCACGTTATGGCAAACAGTCCTTGCATACACTACCGTAGGCACACCAATTCCTATCACCCTTCTGCCGAGAGTCTGCTCATTCAAGCTGCGTCTGTTGTTCCCAAGTCCTGCACCGGGGCTTATTCCCGTATCTGTCAGCTGATAAGTCGTCGCAATTCTGTGAACGTCCCTTGCGCATAGAGAATCTATCGCAATAACCGTTTCGGGTTGCGTTATTGAGCAAATACCGTTCAATATTTCCGCAGTTTCCATTCCCGTATCGCCAAGCACACCGGGTGCAACTGCAGAAACGTTTACACCTGCCACAAATCCGGCATATTCACTCAAAAGCCTCGTAACGCAGATCCCGTCAACGCATCTTGTGCCAAGGGAATCCGCCGGAATATCCCTGTTTCCAAGCCCCGCCACAAGCACCGACGCAACGTTATCCCCCGTCAGCTTCAATATCTGCTCCGAAAGGGATACAGCAATATCATCCTCTTTAGTTTGCTCATCAACCTCTATGGTGATATATCTTCCTGCAGGCTTACCTATTATGCTTATCGCAGGCTCGGATCTTACGGTAATATCCGTAACTGTGCAACCGTTCTTAGTAGTAACGGATATATCCGCACCGTTTATTCTCTTTGCGCTGTCACTCTGCGGCACTCTTTCAAGTGCAAGGTCGGTATTCAATTCTTCAATTCTGCTCATAACGTACTCCTTTTTGACTTAGTATGTGCTTTATGAGCAAAAAAATTACGCATAAATCAAATTTATGCGTAACGTTTTTAATATCAATCGTGCAAAAGAGATTCTATTGTTATTTTGTCGTAAAGGTCACTAACGTATTCGATCTTAAAATCATCAGCAATTGCGTTTACCTTTTCAGCAACAAAATCCTTCATACACAAAGACTTGAACTCATCAAGGCTCTGTCTTGCATCTTCTATGTTGATGTCAAATCTCTTATAAATATAATAGCCGTTATCAGCTTCAATAATCGAGCTTACCTGACCTTCTTCAAGAGTTGATACTACATCAACAATGGGAGAAATACCGTCCTTTAATATATACATACCGATCTTTGCAGTATCAGCAGTATAATCTCTGGAATAAGTTTGCATGAGCTTTTCAAACTCCTCACCCTTGTTGAGCTTATCATAAACCATATTGATCATTTCCTTATTTGTCTGAGTACCGTCATAGTCAAACTTTATGTATATGTACTTATAATGGTAGTAATTCTCCTGCATATAAGAAAGCACGTCGGAAAGCTTTAAGGGTGTACCCGTTGCTTCGCTGAAGTAGTAATCCTGAATTATAGAGTCATACTTACTTCTGTAATTGAGCTCCTCATAAAGAGCCTCATCCATATAAGAATCGGCAAGGACCTTTTTCCACTGCTCATCAGTATAATCAGCCTTGTATTCACGGATAAAGTCTTTAACCCCTCTCTTTTCCTTGCGAGAAAGTCCGATGTCAAGAGAATCCATAAGTCTTTCCTTAGCTATATCATAGCAAATAGCATCAAGAGTTTCCTTAAAAAGCTTTTCTCTGGCATCTTCATTACTTACCCAATAATCATCATCGCCGCCATCATATTTTGCCTTTAATGAAGCAAAATAGAATCTGTATTCAAAAAGAGATATATCCTTTGAATCAATGTTAAGCAAAGTCTGAACCGGTACAAGCTCGCCATCTATCTCAAGCGACCACGTAGTATAAGTTTTTCCGCAACCTGCCATGCACGTCAAAAGCATAATTAACGTAAGGCAAAGCAAAGCAATTCTTTTATTCATATAAAACCTCGTGTGAGTAAATTTAATACGTATATTGTACCACATTTTTAATAAAATGTATATAGTATTCCAATAAAATTTACAGTCTGTAAATAATTTATTTTGAATCTTATCAAATTTTATTGAATATGCATAATAATAAAACCCTATCAAGGAGATAATATGCGCATCAGAATAAAAGTGATCCACAGTTTTATAATTTTTTGTTTTGTAATTCCGTTTTTATCCGGTATATACATAAACGTAAGCTTTGCCCGCTCAAGCTCCAATATAAATAATATAGACGCCATCCCTTTGATATACGTAAACGAGCCCAAACCCTCTCCATCCGCATCATTACCGGCTTATGAGGATGTAATTGTAGCGTCCCCCACACCTGCACCAACAGTCAGCGCCACCATTACAGCCCCCTCACAAACTCCGTCACAAAATACCGCGCCTTCGCCTTCACCAATGCCTTCACCCACACCCACCTCAAGCGATAAAAACGTCACAGTTGCTGTTTTTAACCGGGAATCAAACGAGGTGGTAAATATGCGTCTTGACGAATACCTCATATGTGTTGTTGCCGCAGAAATGCCCGCAACATTTGAGCAGGAAGCTTTGAATGCGCAGGCAATAGCGGCACGAACCTTTACCATAATACATATGTCAGGGTCATGCTCATCAAACCCCAAAGCAAAGGTATGTACCTATTACGGCTGTTGTCAGGCATACGTCAGTCCCGAAAGAATGAAAAAGAACTGGGGTGATCAATATCAAGAAAAATACGCCAAAATAACTCAAGCCGTATATTCAACCGATTCAATTATAATGACGTATGACAATAAGCCCATAACCGTATTCTATTACTCCACAAGCAACGGCAAAACAGAGGCTTGTCAGGACGTTTTCGTAAAGAATCTCCCATATTACAAATCGGTAGAAAGCCCCGGCGAAGAAACCGCGCCAAATTTCAAAAGCTACGTTAAAATATCTACCGACGAATTTGTAAAAATACTAAACGACGAATTTTCCGCAAACGTTACCACATCCAACGTTAAAGATTCCATAACCCTGCAAAGGAGTGCGGGCGGCAGAGTAAAAACGTTCACAGTTAACGGAATATCAATAAAGGGAACAAAAATTCGCACGGCATTCGGGCTCAGATCAACCGATTTCACGCTCACGTTCAACGATAACTACGTTCAGATCGACGTATGCGGAAACGGTCACGGAGTTGGAATGAGCCAATACGGAGCTGATTACATGGCTAAAAACGGCAGTAATTACGAAGAAATACTTAAGCATTATTATATCGGAGTAAGTTTGGAGCCACACGGCAAATAAAAATAGTATAATTACACAAAAACTGTCAAGAATATTACTGTCATCATTTTAGAAAGGACAGCTTCAATATGAAAAAGACAGTAGACATCAAAACAAAAATATTAAACTTTCTGTCAAAGAATTCGACGTATGCAATATTCGGTGCGGTAATGCTCGTTGTTGTGATCATCACATCTATCGGCATATTCTCCACCCCCTCTGATGACCCCACACCGTCACCTTCACACATTGCAGAGGCTACACCCACATACGTCGCACCAACAAGAAGACCTACAGTAACACCCTCCGTCACGTTAAGGCCCACACCCGAGAATACACCCATTATTCCCGGACCTTCTGCAACGCTTACACCCGAAAACACTCCGACCGTTAACGATCCTCCGTCCGACGGCTCTCAGGACGTAAACGGTGAGGTTTCAAAGACGTTTTCAATAGTGTTACCATTCAGCAAAAAGAGCGTGATCAACGGCTATTCAAACGAAAAACCCGTATATTCCGCCACGCTTAACGAGTGGGCTTGCCACGTCGCCCTTGATCTTAAGTGTAATGAAAACGATGCGGTAAACTGTGCAGCAAACGGAATCGTTATTTCCATTACCGAAGACAGCGTTTACGGCAAGAGCGTAACCGTTGAGCATTCCGAAGGCTTTGTTACCGTTTACAGAGGGCTCAAGGAGGTCATGGTTTCAAAGGATGAGCTTTTGTCGCAGGGTCAAGCACTCGGCACAGCAGCATCAACGATACCCTTTGAGGAGCATATGGAAACACATATCCATTTTGAGCTTCAAAAGGACGGCTTGTGTGTTGATCCGTTGACTTTTACAAAGTAAAAAGTGTAATCATATCCATTCACCGTGCATATCCTTTACCAAGCACACACAAAAGGTAGGATATGCACGATGAAGGATTATATGGAACAAAGAGCACTGGATATTGCACAGTACATAATAGAATCGGGAGCAACGGTAAGGACCGCCGCCCAAGTATTCAAGATCAGTAAAAGCACCGTCCACAAGGACGTCTCCGAAAGATTGGAAAAGATAAATAAAGCTATCTGGGAGCAAACAAAATCAGTCCTCGACAAAAATAAATCAGAACGACACATCAGAGGCGGCAATGCCACCAAGAAAAAATACAGTCATTAACATCTTTACGACCGCCCAAAAACTCCCGATTAAAAGCGGTCGTAAAGTTTTTTGCCATTATTCTCCAAAATCCGTATTTATTCACACTTTGTTCACATATTTGTGTTATCATATATACGTACGATCCGTATAGGAGGATAAAATGAATAAAACACTTTCAAATATAAAAAAGGTTATCGCCACGATCACTTTACTGCTTCTGTTCCCCGCTTTGTTCAGCGGATGTAACAATTATCTCGACAAATACGTCGATCGCGAAACAGGCAAGCTTAACGCCAACGTCGCACCCATTTCATTGCTCAAAAGGTCATCAATAAAGGCTCTGGTTAATACCGATTCAAACGTATTCTTCCTTATGAATGACATCACAGGTTCTGTTTACGTTACCGGAAGCAACGAATACGGCCTTCTTGGTCAGGGTACATATGGCGGCGATTCCGACGAATCCGCATTGCGAGCAGATCTCCCCGAAAGAATAAAGCTCATAGATGCATCCGAAACTCGTGCCGCTGCAGTCAGCGACACCAATAAAGTCTATATCTGGGGCGACCTTTCCGCTTGGGGCATCACACCCGAAGATACACAAAAAACGATGTATAAGGTATTTACGTTTGATACCATCGTAACCGATATTTCCGTGGGCGAAAATCATATTGCACTCCTCACAAAGGACGGCTCCGCATATACGCTCGGCACAAACCTCGGTCAGCTCGGTTATGATATGGACACAAATCTAGGCGAATTCTACCCCGATTTCAAAAAGGTAGAAACTTCAGCAGTATTCAGCACAGTAGATACCAATGCAACCGCTACGTATTTTCTTTCAGGCTCCGGTGAGCTTTACGGCTCCTCAGCAAACAAGCACTTTGAGCTCGGTTACGTAAGTCAGCTTAAAAACGTAAATAAGCTCGACACCGTAAAATCCATAAAGTCAATATCAACCTGTAAGCACAGCCTTTTCGCTCTTGCATCGGACGGCACGGTCTACGCTTGCGGTGAAAATACAAACGGCGTTTTGGGGCTCAACAGCTCGCTTCCCTTTGCCGCATCCCTCACAATGATACCCTTTGATGCGGTAGTAACCCAAGTTTCTGCAAGTGACACAACACCCTACGTCCATTTTGTAACAGAAGATGAGAAACTCTACGCTTGCGGCACCAATCTGGGTCTTAACACTATCGATAAAAGCCAGAACGTAATAGCACCCTCCCGCGTGAATTTCAGCTATAAGGTCACAAGCTTTTACGGTAACGGCGCAACAAGATTCTTTATAGATTCAAACAGAAGACTTTACGCTTACGGCCGGAATCAGTACACACAGATACCC
>SVGF01000099.1 GCA_015056475.1 Clostridiales bacterium | reverse complement strand
TGCAACTGAACCGATAACAATGTACCCATAAAATAACCTTCTTATTGAATTAAAATCTTTCGCTGTTTTCCATAATTTTCGCATTGCTTCAATGATAATTCAGCGTATGTTCCAAAAGAAAACAACGCCTAATATTATAGCACTAATTTTAATTTATGTCAATAAAAATTCTCGCACAAATCACAATAAAAACTTGACATTCAATCAATTTTGTTATATACTATTATTATAGTATTATGCAATTATACTAAAAACAATCAGAAACGGAGAAATATTATGGCTTGCAGAAAAAAGATCACAAAAACAATTAACATTGAAGGTATGAAATGTCAGCATTGCGCTGCAGCAGTTGAGGCTGCGCTTAAAAAGATAAAGGATGTCAAGAATGTTGAGATCGACCTTGACGCAAAATGCGCAAAGGTACTCGTATTTGAAGGCACAAGCGACGAAAAACTCACAGAAGCGATAGTCGGCGCAGGCTTTGAGGTTGTAGGAATTAATTGATGTCAAGATCAATTTGTGTTTATTCATCCTCCAGCCAATGGCTTGAGCAAAAATATTACGATTATGCAGAGGAATTAGGCTCAAGGATCGGCAAAAACGGCGATACTCTCGTATTCGGTGCGGGCTCAAAGGGTCTTATGGGCGCAACCGCAAGGGGTGCAAAGGCTTTTGGTGCCAAGGTAATAGGCGTTATCCCCGAAGCATTGAATTTGCCGGGTGTCCCCTTTGAAGAATGCGACGAGCTCACAGTAACACCCGACATGAGGTCAAGAAAAAAGCTCCTCGACGAAAGTGCCGACGTACTTGTTGCTTTGCCCGGCGGATTTGGCACTCTGGAGGAGCTGCTTGAGGTCATAACGTCAAAACAGCTCGGTTATCATTCAAAGCCCATCGTTATATTGAATCCATTCGGTTATTACGATGCACTTCTGGAGCAGTTCGAACACTCGTTCGAATTAAATTTTGCCGATCGTTCATACAGTAAGCTCTATTACGTTACCGACGATATTGACGATATGTTCAGATTCCTCGAAGGCTATAATTTTACAGCTCGCTCTGCAAAGGAAAAGTACGAGCATGAGTAATAAGATCACATTGAACGAAAGGCTTACTGCAACCATTGCCTTTATCGACAAATGCAGCACCATAGCGGATATCGGCTCGGACCACGGGTACAGCAGTATCTATATAGCAGAAGAAGGTATAGCCGCCAAGGTCATTGCAACCGATATAAGCGCACCTTCCCTTGCAAAAACACAAAAGCTGGTCAATGAGCGCAAGCTCTCAGGCGTTATTGATTGCAGGGTCGGCGACGGCTTAAAGGTAATATCCCCCAATGAAGCAAATGCCGCATTAATCGCAGGAATGGGTTCTGAGCTTATCGCTTCAATCATAGAAAATTCTCGCGAAGTTGCGGACAAAATGGATTTTTTGGTGCTTCAGCCCATGAACAGCGCCGAGCCTTTAAGACGTGCTCTTTGCAATATGGGATATGAGATCATCGACGAGGGTATCACTCTCGACAATGACAAATTCTACCAGATAATCAAATGCAGATACGGCAATCAAAGGCTTTTATCTCAGGACGAGCTTGAAATTGGTACGTTTGTCTATCGCAAAAAAATACCACTTTGCGAGGAATTCATTGAGCATTTAATATTTAAGTACGAAAAGATATTGCAATACGTAGGCAATAACGATCCCGAAAGGATACACGAAATACACCGCCGTATTGACGGTTGCAGGAGGGTAAAAGAATGGCTGAATGCAAAGTAAGCGACGTATGCTCCATTATGCAAGATATCGCACCCACGGAATACGCAGAAGATTTTGACAACGTCGGGCTTTTGGTCGGTGACAAAAATTCACCCGTAACGGGAATAGTAGTCGCGCTTGATGCCACGCTTGATGTCATCAATTTTGCAATTTCTAACGAATGTAATATGATACTGACCCACCATCCGCTTATCTTCACACCGTTAAAAAAGGTGGTACGTGACGATGCTGTGGGAAGTGTTGTTCTTCAATGCATCAAAAACGGCATTTCAGTATACAGTGCTCATACCAATTTTGATAAGGTGCAAGGCGGCACGGACGATGCACTCGCAGCAGCGCTCGATATCATCTCCCCCAAAAGGCTTGACGACGAAATAATAAACGGCGTCAACGTCGGGCTTGGCAGGTACGGCACTATAGAAAGAATCACAGTCAAGGAGCTTGCCGATAAGCTTTCTCAAAGGCTCTGCACAACTGTGGTCACAACTGCAGACGATAACAAGATCATTCATACAGTTGCATCCGTTGCAGGCTCGGGTGGTGACTTTGTTGAGCACGCGATTGCAAAAAATGCAGATATTTTCATCACAGGTGAAATGAATTATCACTCAGCGCTCGACGCAAAAAGGCTCGGGCTTGACGTTATGCTCTGTTCACACGCGGCATCCGAACAAATTTCGTTAAATTCGCTAAAAAACACTTTACAAAATCGCATAAATGGTGTACAATATAGTGTAAGAGTTATTTTGGCGCCATATCATAATTTGTGGCATTGAATCGAAATTATTAATTAATATATTAGAAGGGCCGTCTTTCAAGGCGGAAGGTATAATCATGAATCCCCAGTTGGATCTTTTACTCAAAATACAGGCACATGAGATCAAAATAAACGAGCATGAGCACGAAAAAAGAAAGCTTCCCTCCAGAAAGCTTCTCTCTGAAATAATCGCCGACGTTAATTCAATGCAGGAGGTTTACGCAAAAGCCGAAAGCGTTGTAACAAAGATCGAGCAAACGTGCGAAGCCCTCAAAAAGAATTGCGAGGTAAACACAAAGCGCTTGGTTGCGGACGAAAAGAAGATCAGCTCCATGCCCGACGATACTCCATTGGAGGAGGTTGAAAGGCTTATTCTGGACGTTGCTTCATTCAAAAAAATCGAAGCAAGAATGTCCGAGGAGCTCAACACAATGAAAGTTCAGCTCGATAAGGCATCCGACATCGCTACCGAGATCGGCAAAAAGATCAATCTCCGCAAACAGGAGTATGACAAAATTAAGCCCGAATACGATAAGCAGGTTGCCGATATCGACGCTAAGATCCAAGCACTTCAGTCCGATATAGCTCAGCTTGAAAAGCAGGTTGACTCCGCTATTCTTTCCCGTTACAAAGCAGCTAAAACAAAGCTCAACAAGTCCCCCATGTACGAGATCAAGGGTACTAACTGCAAAAACTGCAATCATGCTTACAGCTCATCAGTAAAAAGGATCGCTTCAACAGATCTTTTTGCCGAGTGCGAGCATTGCGGCGCATTGCTCTACTTCAAGCAGTAAAACATTTTGAGCAGATCAGACGGTCGCGGGCACTAAAAGTGCGTGAGGAAAGTCCGAGCTTCACAGGGCAAGGGTGCCGGTGAAATGCCGGTGGAGGCGACTCTAAGGAAAGTGCAACAGAGATAGACTGCCAATTTATTTGGTGATGATGGAAAGGCGAGGTAAGAGCTCACCGCGAGCTGTGGTAACACAGTCGGCTATGTAAACCCCACTCGAAGCAAGGTATATAGGACGTTATGCGGCTGCCCGTCGCGTCCTGAACACCGCTTGAGCATATCGGAGACGGTATGCCTAGATAGATGACCGTTCAACGACAGAACTCGGCTTATCGATCTGACTCAATTTTTTAAGTGTCCTTACGGACACGTATAGCTTCATTCACAATATAAAGAGTGAAGCTGTGTTGACAGTAAAGTTTTGCCTTCTCAAAGTTGGCAAAACTTCACTTTTGCACATTGTAAACTTAATCGCAAAGCAAAATCGATATTTCAGGATTATAATCGACCTCAACGTCCACATGATATATCTTTTATATCAATGTGGACATTATCATATTAAGCTATATTTACGGAGGACTAAAGAGATGTGTTTTAACGATTTTCAAAAATGCATTAACGAGCACGTGACAGAAAAGATCACGGTAGGAAGAAGCGGCGCAAACGTTTATGAGCTGGACCACAAGTACATAGCAAAGCATGTCAAGCAAAGTACTATGAAGTCCGGCGCTGATTGGGATTCATACTTAAAAGAAGCACAGTTCTATTCAACTTACAAGGCTAACGACTACCCTTTCCTTCCAAAACTATATCACTGCAAATACACAGATGATGAAATCCAGATCGTTATGGAAAAGTATTCTCCTATCGACAGAAACAATTTGGACGATGCCACGTTGGAAAAAGTTTTTGACACTTTGGCGCAGATCCATAACATGCCCATTCCGGAATTTTTGCCCGATAATGACGAAGGTGCATTGCAGCTTGAAAGCGAAGATATCAAAAAATACCTAAGCGGTTGGTGTAGCGTGATAAAAGAGCACGGTGACGCATTTTCCGAAAACGATATTATCCTGATAGCAGAAAACATAAATGCCATCAACACAAAAGCTTATTCCGCAAAAAAAATGTGCTGTCACGGCGATTTCCATTTTGATAATCTTTTGATGGATGATAAAGGGAATATAATCGTCTGCGACTGGCAAAACGTCAACAGCAGTCACGTTTCTGGCGATATATCCTTCTTCTTGAGCAGATTGGCAGCCGACGGCTTAGAGATCAGCAAAGAAAAAGCACTCAAGATGTACTGCAACTATTCAACCTCCGGCATTTCCCATGATGAAATATCAATGCAGATGAGCTTGGCTAATCTTAACGTTTCGTTTATTCATTGGCATAATCATCTTCACGGCTCCTCAACAAACAGAGTGAGAAGCATTTGCGACAAAATGACCGACGATGCAAAATATCTTTACAATATGTGCATCCGTTGATAACAAAAAACATTAATTACAATTATTATATAAAAAACTGACAGTGTTTTATCTCACTGTCAGTTTTTGTTTGCATATTATTTTTTACGCTTTATATACCTATCTTCCTCGCTAAAAATACATCCGCAGAATTTTTGCATATACAGCTCAAGCTCACGCGCTCTCTCCTGTCCCTCCTTAAAATAAGGTCTGAAATCCCTATGCAAAAACTCAACTCCGTATTTTTGCGCGGCTGCCTCGGCGGTTGCAATCATCAGCTCGTGATTCTGATACGGGCTCACAAACAGCGTGCTCGTAAAATGAGTAAATCCGTTTTCAGCCGCAAAGCGCGCGGTTTCATCAAGGCGTAGCCTGTAACAAACTGAACACCTTGCAGGGGACGAAAAATCTCCGCCAAGCTCATTTATAAAATGCCTTAAACCGTATTCATTATTGACTAGAAGCTTTACGTCAATAGACTTTGCATAATCAACAAGCGTATTCTTTCGCATTTTGTATTCTGTCGCCGGGTGAATATTCGGATTATACCAATACAGTGTCGGCTCTATATTCTCTGCCCTTAAGCTCTCTATACACATTATAGAGCAAGGCGCACAGCAGGTATGCATCAATAGCTTCATGTTTTACCTCCGCATATATTATAACAATATTGTAGCATAAAATCTGTCAAATGTAAACAGTAAATAAAATAATCAGAAAAATAGTATTGTGTAATAGAATAGTATTAAATAAAAAAACCTGCAGATGTGAAAAGGACGAAGAATTAATAAAATTCCTCGTCCACGATATTGTCAAACTTCCCTATAGTGATGAATTGACGCGTTGCGTCATGAATTGAAGCCTACAGCTTCATGATTTCTCACACTTCGTGCTCCATGATTTGAATTGCACTGTTTTTATGCACCGAAGGTGCAATTCATGAACTAAGTTCAATTCATGGTGTAAACCAATTCATGCCCGTCAGGGCAATTCATTTATATTCAGGGCTTTGTTACCTCAACACCGTCAAGGTCTATTATCTCAACAGATTCTATCACAACGGGAGTCTTTGGCATATCGTTAAAGCGTGAAGTATCAACCTCCGCAATAGCGTCAACCACTTCAATGCCGTCCGTTACCTTACCAAAAGCGGCATACATTCCGTCAAGGTGAGGAGCATCCTCATGCATTATAAAGAACTGTGAGCCTGCAGAGTTGGGATTCTGCGATCTTGCCATTGAGAGCACGCCGCGCTTGTGCTTGATGCCGTTATCAACGCCGTTTGCCTTGAATTCGCCCTTAATTGACCAACCGGGTGAGCCCGTGCCGTTACCGCGTGGACATCCACCCTGAATCATAAAGCCTCTTATAACTCTGTGAAACGTGAGGCCGTTGTAAAAGCCGTTCTGAACGAGATACAAAAAATTGTTTACGGAAATGGGCGCCTGATCGGGAGAAAGCGAAAGCGTTATCTTACCAAAATTCTTGACGTTCATTTCAACTATTGGATTTGCCATAAAAATTACCTTTTACCTTTCATTCTTGATTATTTTTCGATATTAAAGCCTATCACGGTGCCCACACCGTAACTGAGTGACCTTAAATCGTAGTTTGAAAACTGATATAAGTCTATAAGACCCGACGGGCTTGCATCACCCGTATAATAGCCTACGTTGTAGCCCGTATCGTTTGCTATTACGTACAAAACTATAAGACTATCCTTTTTATCGACCGACGAATGCGCCCAATAACGCAATACCGTGCCGTGTTTTTTTGTCATAACGATCTCTGCTTTTGAGTCAACCGACGTTTTTTCAGCGATCTTTTCATTAACGGACCAATTCATATAGCCCGTTCCCCATTCAAGCGAGCCCGACATAGCTCTGTTTTGTGATTCATAGCCGAATTTTATGTTTGAGCCCTGCAGTATTCTGTAGCCGTCACCACCGCTTACCATAAGCGCGCCCGACGCAGTATCCGGATAATCCGCATTTGGCTTTAATGCCGATATTTCAGCAATTACGGACATTTCGAGCTTCAGCATATCAAACGCAAGACAAATACCATCGTAATAATCCTTTTGTGAGCCCTTAAGATCTACCATATAATCCGAGTTCGCAAGCTCAGCCAACGAATTATGTACGTCAATAAGCGCATTGTGGGAGAAATTATTCAATCCATCCTCAAACGAGTCATAAACCGCCTCCTTGTAGTCGTCCCTCAGCTCTATCTTTTCGGGCGTGGCAGTTGGTTCGGCACCGCAAGCAGTTACAAGTAAGCCCACCATTATCAATATCAGAATCTTGTATATTTTTGATACCTTGAACATATTTTCTCCTATTCCGTTGTGTTTTTATTCCAGTAATCCAGATATTCATCAATACCCAAGCCCGCAAACACAGCTTCAACAAATATATAACAGCTCAGCAATGCAAAAAACGTAACTGCCGTAGTTATAATTATATACAGCGATATAATTTTGAAATACCTTTTTGTCGGATTATTCTGTTTATCAACCGCCAAAAATCTGCGCTCTGCAGACCCGCGGGACTTTATACCCTTTGTATCTATCTTTATGCCCTGCACCCAATTTGCAATTTTCAGTATCACCGAGGAAAGCCAATAAGCAGGCATCGTAACGGCATTATTGCGCTTTACGGCAACGCCCGCAAAACCGTGTGCCTTCATTACAATTGATGAATCCGCGCTTGCTATAGCGTTTAGAAAGCTGTACGC
>SVGF01000098.1 GCA_015056475.1 Clostridiales bacterium | reverse complement strand
CAAAAGCAAACGGTTAAAAGCTTACATCAATATTACAGGAGGAAATTAATATGGCACAGGAAGCACTCGGTATGATCGAAACAAGAGGCTTGGTAGCAGCTATTGAGGCTGCAGATGCAATGCTCAAGTCAGCAAACGTTGAGCTCATCGGTACAGAAAAGATCGGTTCAGGTCTTGTATCTGTAATGGTAAGAGGTGACGTTGGCGCTGTTAAGGCTGCTGTTGAAAGCGGCGCTGCTGCAGCTAACAATCTCGGTGAGGTTATTGCAACACACGTAATTCCCAGACCTCATACAGACGTGGAGAAGATATTGCCCTCTTTGGATTGATTCCACAAAGGCAAAGAAAAGACAAACAGTGTGGCTGCCGTTTTTGGCGGCAGCCACGTAAGAATTAAGTTTTAGCAGGTGACGAATTTGATTATCGGTAAGGTTATGGGGAGCATAGTTGCTACCCGAAAAAATGCAAATCTTGTTGGGCAAAAGCTCATGATCGTAAAACCTATCAACGACGGCGGCTCAAACGGGACTATTGTTGCGATCGACAACGTTGGCGCCGGTATTGGCGAGCTTGTTATAGTAGCGCAGGGTAGTGCCGCAAGGATCGGATGCGGACACGAAAAAGCACCTGTGGATGCGGCTATCGTAGGTATCGTTGACGACGAATGCTCGCTGGATTTTTTGAACAAATAAATAGAGTGTCGGAGTATTCCGAAAATAAAGGGACAATAAAATGGAACTTACACAGCTTACACAAATAATGAGAGATAGCGGTGTGGCAGGTGCCGGCGGTGCCGGATTCCCATCTTACGCTAAATTGGATAAAAGGGCGGATACAATAATCCTCAACTGTGCAGAGTGCGAGCCTTTGCTCAAGCTTCACAGACAGGTTCTTGAAAAGTATGCCCTCGAAATAATGACAGCCCTCGACGTTATTGCTAAGGCAGTTGAGGCAAGCAAGGTTATTATTGCAGTTAAGGCTTCTTATAAGGGTGCTGTAAATGCAGTAAAGGATAACCTCTCAAAATTTGACAACATGGAGATCGGTCTTTTGCCGGAGATTTATCCCGCGGGTGACGAGGTCATTACAATATACGAAACAACGGGCAGAGTGGTTGCACCCGGCAGCTTGCCTATCACCGTTGGTGTTACTGTATTCAACGTTGAAACAATACTCAACGTATACAACGCTATTACAAACGGTAGCGGTGTAACAAGCAAGTATATCACTATTGCAGGTGAGGTCAAGAATCCCATCACGCTTAAGGCTCCTATAGGCATTACGTACGGTGAGCTTATTAAGATGGCAGGTGGCGCAACTGTTAAGGAATATGCTATTGTTGCAGGCGGCCCCATGACGGGCAGAATTGCAAAGGACAGCGACGTTGTTACAAAGACTTCAAACGCTGTACTTGTAATGCCCAAGAATCAGTATATAGTAATGAAGAAGACGACTCCTACAGAGATAGACATGCACAGAGCAATGGCGGCTTGCTGTCAGTGCAATATGTGTACTGATCTTTGCTCCAGAAATCTTGTTGGACATCCCATTGAGCCTCACAGATTTATGCGCGCAATATCCAACGGTATTCCCGAGGATACAAACGCTTATATCAATACTTTCTTCTGTTCTTCTTGCGGACTTTGCGAGATGTATTCTTGCGGTCAGGGACTTTCTCCCGCATCGCTTATCGCAAAGACAAAGGGAATGCTCCGTCAGAATGGCGTAGCGGCACCCAAGGGCATTGAGGCTGCTCCCGTAAACTCTCAGAGAGATTTCCGCAGAGTTCCCATGGGTAGACTTACGGCAAGATTGGGACTTACAAAGTACAACGTTCCCGCACCCCTTAAGGATGAGCTCGTTGAAGCTGACAGCGTAAAGATAATGCTTTCACAGAGCATTGGTGTGCCTTCTGTTGCGGCAGTTAAGGTTGGTGACAAGGTTAAGATCGGTGACGTTATTGGTGCTGCTCCCGAGGGTAAGCTTGGTGTTGCAGTTCATGCATCCATAAACGGCACAGTTACAGAAATTAACGACAAGTTTGCGGTAATAAGCGCAAAGGGTTGATAGAAAGGTTCGGTCATATAAATGAGTAAAGCAATTGGTGTAGTAGAGTATAAGACGGTGTCAAGCGGTGTTTTGGCGGCCGACCTTATGATCAAAACTTCAAATATTGATATTATACAGTCTACTGTGGTTTGCCCCGGTAAGTACGTTATAATCGTAACGGGTGAGTTGAGCTCTGTTACAGCGTCTGTTGATGCTGCAAAGGTTCAGCTTGGTGAAAATATGGTTGACAGCTTTGTGCTCGGTAACCCCAGCGAGGAAATATTCCCCGCAATTTACGGTGGTGTAAATATCGAGGGCGCAAAGGCATTGGGCATAATGGAAACGTTCTCCGTTCCGTCTATGATAATTGCGGCTGATACAGCGGCTAAGACATCTGAGGTAACTCTCATAGAGCTCAGATTGGCTCGCGGTATGGCAGGCAAGTCCTATATGTTCCTTACGGGTGACGTTGCAGCTGTTACTGCTGCTATTGAGCACGCAAGAGACGTAGTGGGCGGAGATGGTATGCTTCTTGACAGTGCTGTTATTCCTAATCCCGATAAGGATCTTTGGGCTAGTATCCTTTAATAAACACAGGAGATATATATGCTCCCGATAGAAAGACGAAATGAGATACTTTCAAAGCTCATGCTTGACGGCAGAGTAATAGTAAGTGATCTCAGTACATTGTACGACGTTACGGAGGAGACCATCCGTCGCGACCTTGACAAGCTTGAAAAAGAAGGTCTTGCAAAAAAAACCTACGGCGGAGCTGTAAGGAATGATAACTTAAACGTTGATCTTCCTTATACCATAAGAAAGCAGACCAACGTTGATGGAAAAAAGTACATAGCGGAGCTTATTGGTAAGTTTATTGGTGATGGCGAGAATATCCTTCTCGACTCAAGTACCACTGCGCTGTATACTATAAAGAGTATCTATAATCGCAGTAATATGACGATCATTACTAACTCCATTGAAATGCTGATGGATGCGCCGCTTAAGAGTGATTGGAATTTTATTTCCACCGGAGGCAATTTCTCCCAGACATCACTTTCTCTTACGGGTAGCAGGGCAGAGGACGTAATTTCGTCATACAATGCTGACAGGGCTATAATATCCTGCAAGGGTATTGACATGGCAAACGGCTTGACGGATACCAACGACAGCAATTCCAATATCAAGCGAGCTTTTGTAAAGTCTGCAAGGACTGTTATTGTTGGTGTTGACAGCACTAAATTTGACAGGACTTCATTCGTAAGATTTTCGGACTTCAGCGATATAGACGTGGTTGTGACTGACAAGGACCCCGGTGACGAGTGGAAGAAATTTTTTGATAAGCGAAATATAGAGCTTTATTATTAAGAGGAAGAAATATGCAGAAATTCAAAATATCAACAGAGGTATGCTTTGGTAAGGATTCTTTGCTTGCTCTTGGTGATATAAATGCAAATAATGCGGTTATATTTACCGATGCGTTTTTGACTAAGACGGGCGTTGCCGCAAATATTGCGGGCTATATGAAGAATTGCAAGAATATAAAGACGTATTCCGATATAAAGCCCGATCCTCCGGTTGAGCTTATTGCCGATGCATTGAGATTCCTTCTTGATGCTGATGCTGACGTGGTGGTTGCTCTTGGCGGCGGATCATCTATAGATGCTGCAAAGTCTACCGTGCTTATTGCAAGAAAGCAGACGGGCAAGGATATTCCTTTGATTGCTGTGCCCACAACAAGCGGTACGGGCTCGGAGGTTACTTCTTTTGCGGTAATTACTGATAGACAAGCAGGCGTTAAGTATCCTTTGGTTTCGGATTCACTTTTGCCCAAGACTGCAATTTTAGCAGGAGAGCTTGTGGCAAGCGTGCCCCCGCAGATAACGTCCGATACGGGCTTTGACGTGCTTACACATGCGCTCGAGGCGTATATTTCAACTGCGGCGAATGATTTTTCGGACGCTATGGCTGAAAAGTCACTTGAGCTTGCGTTTGAGTTTCTCCCCAGAGCTTTTAAGAACGGCAATGATGAGATTGCAAGAGAAAAGATGCACACGGCGTCCTGCCTTGCCGGTATGGCGTTTAATGCGGTAAGCCTTGGTGTAAACCACGGTATTGCACATTCATTCGGTGCGCATTTCCACATTCCGCACGGCAGAGCAAACGGAATGCTTTTGCCCCACGTTATGTGGTATAATGCAGGACTTGACGGACAGGGCCTTGAGCCTACAATGTCAAGGCTTGCAAAGATAGCAAGGCTTATAGGCTTGCCTGCATACAATGCTAAAGCAGGTGCGCAGAATCTTGTGAATAAGCTTAAGACTATGCAGAGAGAACTTTCTGTGCCGCAGACGCTTAAGGATTGTAACGTTACAAAGGAAGCTTATGAGGGCGTAAAGGCTCATATAATACAGAGCGCGCTCAATGATGCCTGCACGGTGACGAATCCCAGAAAGCTTAATGAAAAGGATATAGAAAATATACTTGTAAACGTAGCAAAATTTTAATAGTAAAATATCTCCCGCTCTCAAGGATGAGGACGGGAGATTTGTTATACATATATATAATGTAAGAAACATAATTATTCGTTTGAGGGTATTTCGATCTCGCAGGTGCCGAGTGAGGAATAGTAAACCTTTTTTGCTCCTACTCGAGTACGAGCATTAGCGCCATCTCCAAATTCGGGATCGGCTATCATAACTCTGTAGCCAGCCATGGATATCGGAACGAGCACTGTGTCGGCACCGACTGCTGCAAAGAATCTGTCAGAACCGCCGTCAAGACCGTGATGCGGAAGCTGAACGACGTCGCTCTTTAGCTCGTGCAATCTGTCAGCAAATTTATTACAAATGTGGTCAAGTATATATTCGGCAGTGTCACCGGTTATCATAACCTTGAAATCGTCGTTGCCTACGTCAAATATCATTGAAAGATCGTTTGAATCCCCCATGATATATATATCGCTCCAAACGAAGTAGAAATGAATCTTAATATCATCAACTTGGATCACGTCATCGCTTTGAGGCTTGTAATACTTACATCCAAAGACCTCGGGCAATTTGTCCATGATCTTGATGTCATTATCACAGCGTTCCTCAAAGCTTTCGGGGTTGTTGTAGCAGAGTGCATTGATTGTAATTTGCTTTTTGAGATCCTCATTTTGTGATAAGAATATTAATGCGTTACAATGATCCTTGTGAGGGTGCGTGACTATCCAAAGATCAACTACAGGATCGTCGGAGTATTCTTTGAGCAAGTTAATGATTCTTTCGGGGTCTTCTTTGTCCATACCGCCGTCAATGATTACAAAGTGACCGTTGTTTGCCTGGAAAATGTATCCCATTCCTGAGGATTTCCATTGCCACTCGCCGTCATATTCTGCAACCTTTGGTCTGTATTGAATAAATTTCTTCATATTGAACGTAGCTGTTATCAGCATTCCTTTCATTGTATCACAGCGAATATGCTTGCTGTCGATAATATATTATAACAAATTCACTCTTTTGTCAAGAAAAAATTGCTATAAACAGTAAATACTGCAAATTAATTTAAATTTAAACTTGCATTTTTTTGATATATAGTGTATAATAAGCTCAGTGTATAGTGGTGAGGAGTATAAAATGAAAAAAGTTTTGACATATTTAGCTGATAAACATTATTTCAGGGGATACTTAAGAAGACTTCTTCTGGTGCTTGTAGATATATGCTGTTTTGCAGTTGCAGACTTTGTATATTTTGTTTTATCCGATCAAGCATCGTTTGGTACACCTGTTTCAGATCATGCTATATACGTTTATAACTCGATAGTGCTTCTTGTTTGGCTGTTTATATTCAGATTTGTGTTCAAGCTGTATTCCAACGTGTGGAGATACACTAATACCGAGGCGTATTTTAAGATGGTGATCGCCGATGGTTTGGGTGCAGTATGCGCGGTATTCTTCAGCAGATTTGTTATGATGTCGTTTGTGAGCGAGTTCTATATCGGTATATGGCACGGCGTGACGATAACTGCATTCACTCTTCTTCTTACATTACTTTCGAGATTTGCTTACAGACTTATATATAAGAATCTAAATCGCAGAGATCGTAGAAACGAAGCAAATATTGAAAAGACGAACGTTGCTATTGTAGGTGCCGGACAGCTGGGCGTTTTTCTTGCAAATGAGTTGAGAGAGAATCCCAGATCACAGTATAAGCCCGTTTGTTTTATTGACGTTGATGAGGTAAAGATCGGCGGAAACGTGGCAGGTTTGGGCGTTTATGATAGTAATGATATAGGTGTAATTTCAAAGCTTGACATTACTGAGGTAATAATTGCTATATACAATCTTTCTACTGAAAAGCGTCAGGAGCTTTATAATACATACAATGAGCTTGGATGCAAGGTGAAGGTTTATGCTTCTCCGATAGGCGAAAAGACGACAAACGAAGCAGGCGAAAAGAAAAAGCTTATTGTTCGTGACTTTACAATAGAAGATCTCCTTTTCAGAAAGCCTGTTGAGATGGACACAAAACTTGTTTACGATTACTATACGAACAAGACTGTTCTTGTAACGGGCGGCGGCGGATCAATAGGCAGCGAGCTTTGCAGACAGATCGCAAAGTGTTCACCCAAAAAGCTCATAATATTTGACATATACGAGAATAATGCATACGATATACAGCAGGAGCTTATAAGAAAGTATCCCGAGCTGGATCTTTGTGTTGAGATAGGATCTGTAAGAGATATCGACAGGATAGATTGCGTATTTGCGCATTACAGACCCGACGTGGTATTCCATGCGGCGGCTCACAAGCACGTGCCTTTTATGGAGCATTCCAACGCGGAAGCAATTAAGAATAACGTTTTGGGTACGTACAATACTGCAAATGCGGCGGAAAAGTACGGCACGGGCAAGTTTATTCTTGTGTCAACCGATAAGGCTGTTAACCCCACAAACGTTATGGGCGCAAGTAAGCGTATGTGCGAGATGGTTATACAGTGCAGAACGGACAGTAAAACAAGCTTTGCGGCGGTGAGATTCGGCAACGTGCTTGGCTCAAACGGAAGCGTAATACCGTTATTTAAGCGTCAGATAGCTGAGGGCGGCCCCATTACGATAACGGACAAGCGCATTATAAGGTACTTTATGACTATTCCCGAGGCAAGCTCGCTGGTTATTACAGCGGGTGCTATGGCCAAGAAGGGCGAGCTTTTTGTTCTGGATATGGGCAAGCCCGTTAAGATATACGATTTGGCTGTGAGCATGATAAGACTGATGGGATACGAGCCCGGAGTGGATATAGAGGTCAAGGAGATAGGATTAAGACCCGGTGAGAAGCTCTATGAGGAGCTCCTGATAAAGACTGAGGACCTTAGCAAGACCGAAAACGATATGATCTTTATAGAAAAGGATACGCCGTATACAAGAGAGCAGGTGGAGGAAAAGCTCAGCATATTGAGGCGCGCTGTTGAATCTGCTAAGACTCAGATAGCGGCGGCATCCGTAAAGACGGCAATGAAGCAGGTAGTGCCAACGTTCTTTGAGCCCGAGGAGATAAACAAGAAGGCTCAGGAAGCGGAAGAAATGAAGATGATGAAAGAAACGACCTGATAAATGGACAAGCGTACGCGATTGGGAGCGTTCTCATAAGGATGTTTTCGGAACACGGTAGGGGCGAACTGTGTTCGCCCGCGGGAGACCGCAGGTCTCCCCTACGGATACACATATAAA
>SVGF01000097.1 GCA_015056475.1 Clostridiales bacterium | reverse complement strand
GCTTCGATGCTTATAAGGAGGAGTATTGCGATATGGTTTCAAGCGGTATCGTTGATCCCACAAAGGTAACTCGCTCAGCTCTTCAGAACGCCGCTTCCATTGCAAGCATAATTCTTACGACAGAATCGGTAGTATCCGATAAAAAAGAAGAAAATCCCGCGCCTGCCGCACCTGCAGGAATGGGCGGAATGTATTAAAATAAAAATCAACTCCCACTGAAATTCAGTGGGAGTTATTATTATATTCTGATATATCAAGAAAGAAGGTTCTTTTCCGTTGCAGGATCAAAGAAATGCATTACCTTACCCTCGAAGGTTATGTACATCTTTTCACCGTAAACGAGCTTGCTACGCTCTGCATCAGTGAGTGAAACAGTAGGAATACGAACGATGAGCTTATCTCCGCTATCAACAAGCACGTGAAGGTGAAGCTCACTACCCATCATCTCATTAACCTGGATCGTGCAACCGATTGCATCGGGATCACCCTGCTTAGCAAGAGTAATATGCTCAGGACGAACGCCGAGAACGATCTCACGTGATTTAATGCTTCTCTTTGCAAGCTGATTAGCCTTGTCGCCCGTTACCTCAATTTTTGCACCGTAAGGAGTTACATAGTACTTACCATCCTCGCAAACGAGCTTGGTTTTGAATGTATTCATCTTGGGTGCGCCAATAAACTCAGCAACAAAAAGGTTATCGGGCATATCAAACACCTGGGTAGGTGTGCCGATCTGCTGAATGAAGCCGTCCTTCATAATTACGATACGGTCACCGAGAGTCATAGCCTCTGTCTGGTCGTGTGTTACGTAAATGAAGGTGGTGTCGATCTTCTTTCTGAGCATAATGATCTCAGCTCTCATCTGATTTCTGAGCTTAGCATCAAGGTTTGAAAGAGGTTCGTCCATAAGGAATACCTTGGAATCACGAACCATCGCACGTCCGATAGCAACTCTCTGACGCTGACCGCCCGAAAGTGCTCTTGGCTTTCTTGTGAGATATTCTGTAATGCCGAGAATCTCAGCTGCATTTGTTACTCTTTCATAAACCTCGTCCTGAGGAACCTTCTTAAGACGAAGCGGGAAAGCCATGTTTTCAAATACTGAAAGGTGAGGATAGAGCGCATAGTTCTGGAAAACCATCGCAATATCTCTGTCACGAGGCTGAAGATCGTTAACAACAACGCCATCGATCTCAACAGTACCCTCTGAAATTTCCTCAAGACCCGCGATCATACGGAGAGTTGTTGACTTACCGCATCCCGAAGGACCTACGAAAACTATAAATTCCTTGTCGGCAATATCAAGGTTGAATTCCTGAACTGCAACCGTGTCCTTGCCGTATATCTTTTTTACATTTGTTAATTTTACTGAAGCCATATTATTCTCCTTTTATCCCTTTACTGCTCCGCCTGTTACACCCTCAACGTAGTATTTCTGCAATGACATAAATACGATCGTTACGGGAACGGATACCACAACTCCTGCGGCACAGAACATTGTATAGTTTTGATAAAGCGTGTCACCGGTACCTTTGATCCATTTATACATACCAACTGCAACGTTAGTTCCCGCATCATTATTATTGATAAGGAAGCGAGCTAACATATAGTCGCCCCAAGGCGCCATAAAGCCCATAAGGACTGTATAAATGATAATAGGCTTTGCAAGAGGCATAATAACCTTGTAGAATACCTGCCAACGGGTTGCTCCGTCAACTCGCGCCGCCTCGTCCAAGCTCTTGGGAATAGTATCGAAGAATCCCTTAGATACGTAATAGCCCATACCTGAGCTTGCGCAGTAAACTATAATAAGACCGAGAGGGGCCATATTCTCAGTAAGTCCTATATCAGCAAATACCTTATAAATAAGGATCATCGTAAGGAATCCGGGGAACATACCGAGAATAAGCATAAGATTCATAAGACCCTTTCTTCCCTTAAATCTGAGACGCGAGAGCGTATAGCTCATAGAAAGGATGAAGCCTGTCTGCAAAACTGATACCACAACACCCATAAGCAGTGTATTGAGGAACCATTTAGGAAAGCTTGAATTGAATAATCTTATGTAGTTATCAAATCCAAATTCCTTGGGCCAAAAGTAATTTACTTGACCTGTAGTTTCCACACGTAAGGATTCAAGAACTATGCCAACAAATGGAGCAAGCCAAAAAATTGACATAACGATAAGAAATATATAAATGAAAGTATTCGTTATACGGTTAACCGCTTTAATACTCAAACCGTGTTTTTCAAGCGAATTATTATTTTTCATTAGCTATAGTCCTCCTCGTTCTTAGTTGAAGGCATTACGTTATATACCACAAGTGAAAGCAATGCAACGATTACAAACACGAAAATACCAAGCACAGATGCAAGATAATATTTAGAACCGCTTCCCGTTGTTACCTTAAACAAGAAGGTGATAAGAAGATCGGTGTGTCCTACCTGCTGTCCACCAACAGTACCAAGCTCTTTAATTGTGGGTCCGCCATTGCTCAAAAGATAGATAATATTAAAGTTGTTAAGGTTGCCTACAAAGCTTGTAAGCAAGGAAGGACCTGTTACGAAAAGCATGTATGGGAGTGTGATCTTAAAGAACTGCTGAACAGATGTGGCACCGTCTACTCGGCTCGATTCATAAAGATCAGCAGGAATATTCATAAGAATACCTGTTGCAGTCAGCATTGTATAAGGAATACCAACCCACAAGTTAATAATTACAAGAAGTATTTTGGATGAAACGGGGTTGCTCCATACAGACATTTGATTTTGCTGCACCATAGATTGAGGCAACAAGTTTGCACTCTCGAGGAATGAACCTATTACACCCTGCTGTGTAAACAACTGACCAACGTACAAAAGAGAAACAAACTGAGGAACTGCGACTGTCATAACAAGAATCGTTCTCCAGAGCTTCTTAAAGCGGATTCCCTTTTTATTGATAAGGATAGCAACAAACATACCCGCAAAGTAGTTTGTAAAGGTTGCAAAGAACGCCCACATAAGTGTCCAACCAACCATTTCACCGAGTGCCGTACCTAAGCCGCCTACTCCAAAATCAGTAAATGAGTTAAAGTTTTCAAGTCCAACCCAAGAGAAAAGATTGGAGTGACCGTCATGAGCCGCATCATAGTTTGTAAAAGCTATGATGATCATATAGATAATGGGAAGCACAGTAAACACCAGGATGCCGAGCAAGGAAGGAGTAAGGAGGGTTTTATAGAACTGCTCATCAAGAAGAGATTTCAAATCATCCTTAGCAGAAGCAATCTTTTTGCCCTTTTCCCTGATTTCCATATTAATGCGACACTGCTTAACCTGCATTCTCCATGTTGCGATAAATGCCACAATAAAAATTACGGACAAAAGACCGTAAAGCAAAACTCTTACAGAGTCATCACCATCAACCCAACCGTAAGTATCACTTACGGGATTATATTTATAGCCTCCCTGTTCAGTACCGATCGTTTTACCGGTCATAAACCAGTTAACCTTATTTATCCAATAAATACCTCCCGAGGGGAGCGCCATATAAACGATGAAAATTATTTCAAATACAAGAAACAAAATACCGCGTAGTATTTGTCCGTAATAAAGATTTCCAAATCCAAAAATCAAAAAAGAAAGCTTAACCGCCCAATTTCCCTTTTTGAAGGTGTTACCAATATCAAGACATTCATCTTTAATACCGAAAATAAATTTCTTGATCAAGGTCCACAAGCTTACAAACAGAGACTTGAACCACCCCGGAATGCCGCAGAAGAACATTTCCAAGTTATACACAAAGGCCTTGGTCTTGCTTAATCTCAAATATTCTAAGCTGTTTAATTTTTTCATAATCTAAAATTAAGATTTTTCTCCTTAAATTACTGAAAAGGCATTGTTAACCGAAACACAAGACATTCAACCTTGTATCCCGATCAACAATGCCTTTGCGGAAAAGTGGGGTGAATCACACAAGGGATTCACCCCATTAGAATCAGATTATTAAATAGTTAAATTATTAATCTTATTTAACGATCATTGCGTTAACCTTTTCTTCGTAGGTAGCAAGAGCTGCTCTGAAGTCTGCCTCTGTCTTGCCTACTTCTGCACAAGCTGTATAAAGAGCAACTGCTTCTGTCCACCAGTCGTTAGGAATTACGCCCTGAGGAACAGAGTAAACGTTCTGTTCAAGAAGAGCTGCAAGAAGGGGGTCACCCTGAACGTCCTGGTTACCCTGAGCTGCATTGTTGGAGGGTCCCCAACCGAACTCATAGTATCTCTCAAGCTGTGCATCTTCGCTTGTAAGGTAAAGAGCAAGTGCATTGCAGATCTCAGCCTTCTTTTCATTGGACTGAGGCTTGCAACCGATAAGCTTGTAACCGGAGAACGAACCTGTCTGGTATGTCTTGCCGTCTACTGTGAATGTAGGAAGCTTTGTAGCCTTCATATAATCGCCGTATTCGCCCTGAGCATTAGCAGAAGCCCAAACGCCATCAACAACTGCAGCTGTTCCTGTGAATGCTGTGCTGTCTACCCATACGCCGGATGTTGCAAGTGCATTCAATGCCTTCATAGCGATAACGCCGTTGTCAGAATTGAATGTATCATTTAATGCGATAGGATTCTTGCCGTCTGCAGAATAAGTCCATGTGGAAGTGCAAAGAGGAGCACCACCGCCAACGGGCTGTGCAAATGCAAAGCCGGAGCCTCTCCAAGCCTCACCCAAGTTGTAAGCAACCTTCTTACCTGCTGCTTTACAAGCCTCAACGATACCTTCCCAAGTCTTAGCCTGCTCATCAGAGATGTATCTTGAATCGTAGTAAAGGAAGTAACCGTTGTCACTTGTCATAGGATAAGCATAAATCTTTTCACCAACTGTAGCTGCACCAACAGAACCTGCGTCGTTGTTAGCTGTAACTGTTGCAGAAGCGTTTACACCAAGAGGTGCAAGAGCGCCGCCCTGTACAAGACGAGCGATCTGGTCCTGTGCGAAGCAGTACATATCGGGAGCTGTAGCAACGTCCTTAAGAACTTCTGTTCCGGCATCACCCTCGGATACTGTTTCAATTGTTACAGTAAACTCATAGCTGGGGTTAGCAGCCTTGAAAGCCTCAACCTGCTCCATAAAGAGGTCGGAAACGCCTTCAGTTGTAGAAACCCACAATTTGATCTCGATAGCTTCTTCTTTATTTTCGCATCCTACGAAGCTGAAGCAAGAAGCAAGCATAACAAGAACGAGAACGAATGATAAGATTTTAGTCATTTTCATAACTAATTCTCCTCCTAAAAATATTAATATTATTACGCTTTAGCGCATTAAACATTATAATACTATTTGTGTATTTTGTCAAGATTAACATAATGCCAATTTTCATTTTTGGCACATTAGCCAAAAGCTCTGAAAGTTTTTTGAACAAATTGCTAACGTTTCAAAAACAAATTAAGAATTATGTAAAAAAATGTATTTTTACGATTGATTATTGAAGAATTACACTCGTTTGCGGACCAAGCGAAAGTGTTCTTGAATCGCTCAAGCTTGCATCAGATACACCCAAAACCTCCAAAATGGTGAAGAAGCTGTATTCACTGAGCTGCGCAAGAGTTGTAAGATCAACTGTCACAGTTTCAGTAGCAGACGTATTATGAAGAAGTATCAGCTTATCATCACCGTATGTGATCTCAAATCCACCAAAGGTAGCCTTTCCTCCGTAAACGGGCGTGTATGTTCCGCGTGCTATAGCAGGATAGCTATGGCGAACGGAAAGGACGTCAGAATAGTGAGAAAGCAAGCTGTTTTCGTCCTTTCGCTGATCATCAGCAGTATTGCTCCAAAGGTCTATATTATATGTTGCGCCGTTGGGTATTTCGCATGTCCAGATATCTCCCCACTTAAAAGGAAGTCGGCGGTTAGCGTCCTCAGGAGAATCTCCTGAGCCCTTAAGACCGATCTCCTCGCCGTAGTAGATTACGGGCGTGCCGGGTGTAAGAAGATAAAGGCTTGCAGCCATCTTTCTCTGATTATCTGTTGCAATAAATCCGGCGCTTCTGTCCTGATCGTGATTGGAGAGGAAGGAGGATATCATTCCATTGGGATTGATATTCTTTATCTTCTGCTGCAAATTGCAAATATTATCAACGAATGTACTTATCGGACCGCTTCCCTTCGCTGCAGATGCGATAGTTCCGTTACCTGCCATTGAGAAGTTAAAGCAGTTCATTGAGTTGTAGTATTTGAGCATGTTTGTTTCATTATCCCAGCATTCACCTATAAGATAAATATCGGGATATTCTTTACGAAGCTCATCAGTATACCACTTATAAAAAGCGGAAGACTTTGTATGATCCTCATAATAAATATACTTAACCGCGTCAAATCTGAAGCCGTCAACACCGCGTTCCATCCAGTATTTTGCAACGTTGAGCATCTCATTTCTTACTGCCTGATTGTCGTAGTTGAGCTCGGGCATGCTTCCGCCCTGTGTGTCAAACCAAGACTCATACCACAGATTATATCCAGAAACCTTTACATAACCGGTTCTCGCACTTGTGCTCCAAGAATAATAATTGTAGTACTTATTAGATGTGTCACCGTTAATGTGCGCCTTTTTGGATTCCTTGAACCACATATTAGAGGTAGAGGTATGATTAAGCGCAAGGTCAAGGATGAGCTTTACGTTTCTTTCCTCGCAAAGCTCTGCAAGCTCAATAAGATCTTCCTCTGTTCCAAATTCAGGATCGATTGCAAAGAAATCTGTGGCATCATACTTGTGCGCTGAATTTCCTGAGAAAACAGGGGTAAGCCAAATAGCCTGAACACCAAGGTCATCTCCGTTTGCCATATCTCCATCGTTAAGATAATCAAAGGTCTCAATAATACCTCGGATATCACCCTTACCGTTGCCATCGCTGTCAGCAAATGATCTGACGTAGATCTGGTAAAGCGTTCTGTAGTTGTCATCAATGGGATCGGATATCGGATCATTAAGTCCACTTCCGTTATTCGTTGTTGTACTGCTACCAAAGAAAATATTGATGTTGCAAGAAGCCATAGCTACTGTTGATATGATCATTGTAACAAGCAAAACGATAGCAAATAATGAACGAATTTTTGTAAATCTTATCATTTAGAATCTCCTTCTGCCACAAAATTATTCGTGGCTGTGTTGTTGAAAACAATGCATTTTTTGCATAAATTATTATTATAGATTATAACATTTTTATAGCGGAATTTCAACAATTAAACTTAACAAAAAGGCACTGTATATTTTGTTGATTATCACTATATAAATAAAAGTGCCCTGCTCAAGCGAGCAGGGCAAATTTAATATTAAGTCAATATTATTCAGCAACTGTCTGGTAAACAACCTCGATAGCAAGTACGCGAACCTGCTTACCGCCGTCACCGTTCCTAATTGTGTTAAGAACTACAGAAGAACCAGAAACCTCAACAACTGTGTTGCTGATGTCTGTTTCTGTACCTTCAACGCAAAGGAACGCATATGTACCTTCAGATGTTGTAATCTTGATGGATACGAGCTCATAACCCTCAGCAACGCTGATTGTCATAGAGCCTGCGGGTGTATCTGTTGCGTAGATACGGATGTGGTCGCCATCGTATGCCTTACCGCTGTTAGAACCGCCTTTGATCTGAACTGTAACAACGTCATCAAGCTTAAATGTCTGGCTTGTTGTGGTGTTTGTCCAACCCTCGGAAACGATCAAATCAGCGATTGACTTGCTTGCTGTTGTAACTGCAGGAGCAGGAGCAGAGGGCTCAGCCGCGCCACAGATCTTGCAAGCGCCGTTTTCGTATACGTGAACGTAATCCAAGTAGTAGCCGTTACCGCACTTTGTGCAATAGCCAGCTGTCATACCGTGCTCTGTCTCAGTGGG
>SVGF01000096.1 GCA_015056475.1 Clostridiales bacterium | reverse complement strand
CGACCGCAAGGGAGGTTATATCGCTTTTGAGCGTAGCTTGCATGGCAAGCCGCGAAAACATATCGCATTTGCGAAAGCAAATATATCGCCATAAAAAAGAGCTTCTGTGTCCACAGAAGCAGTGCTTCGTCTGTCTTAATTAAAGACTACAAAATCAATGACAAAAGTAACGCAAAGGCACTTATGGCAAGTGATTTCCATAAGTGCTTTTTGCTACCTTCCGGAAGGTAATGTATCTCCCTCGTGTCATCCTGAGCGGAGGAAGGCGCATACGCCGCCCGCAGTCGAACCCGTAGGGCGATGCGTAGCATCGGGATCTACGAGGGGAAAGGATAATATTCGCGCCCGAGATCCTGCTCGGCTTTGCCTCGCACTGCTTCGCAGTTCGACTTCGCTTACGCTCCGCTCAGGATGACACGGGCGGAATTATGCTTTACAAGAGAATATGTCTTTAATTAATTCAGTGCTTGCAAAGAAAAGAGGACAGAGAATAAAACACTCTCCGTCCTTTTCCTGTCGGTAGGTAACGTACTTTATTAAATTTCAAAAACTGGCCTTAAGAACACACCGCATACAAAACAAAAATTTTTATTCAAATAACTAACGCCGACAGATACACGTCTTTGAGGCGTGTTGTTTTATGCCGAAAGATCCGTAATTAATAACCCGTCGCACTTTTTTGGCAAAAAACTGCGCATTTCTTTGATATTTAAGTCGTATTTTGACGTTTATCCCATAATTTCCGTAAAAAAACGTAAATATGTACAAAAGTTTACAGTTTACCTATTGACATTTTTTAGAATTTGTTATATTATATTATAGGCGATTTATGGCTTTGTAGGTGACGTTTGTCCCAACGTCATTATTAAGTTAACATCACGGGAGAAATCATGAAACAGCTTAAATTAATCTTGCTCTCACTCACAGTCTGCTTGACTGTTGCAGCAGGGCTCATATTCTTTATAAACTTTGAAGCATTGTTTGAGGTAGACGGCCCCAATCCAACTAACGACGTTGTTGGTGAGGTATCCCCGACCCCCAACAATGATCCATCGGTTGTACCGTCTCCCTCAGGAACTATTCTTCCGGCTCCGGATTACTCCTCCGAACCCCTTGTTGATGCATATAAAGTTATCATCAACGGCGAGGTTGTAGGAATCGTTCCCGAAGCAGACGACGTTGACAATATCGTAAACGCACTTCTCGAGGAATATAAGCAGAGCGAAAAGATCACAAACGCAACTGTTTCATTCATTGACGAGATCACAGTCACAAAAACACAGACCTTCTCTCACAATATAACAAACGAAGCTGAGATCGAAAACACAATTGCAGATTGCATAGTGTTCAAGGTAGATGCGTATAAGCTCTCGGTTGACGGCATTCTCCTCGGCTATTTTGACACACAAAAGGAATGCGATGATATAATCGCTTCCGCTAAGGATAAATTCAAGAGCCTTTATTTTGCAGACAAAACTGTAACAAGCATTGAGCTTGATGCTGAAGTAGTTATAGAAAACATAGAGATAGAAAAGGAATCCATCGTAAACACATTGGCATCCGATGCCGTGGATATGCTTTTGAGCTCAAGAAACGTAGAAAAAGTGTTCTCCGTTTCAACACTTGAACAGCTTAACAAGTATTTCGATACAAAAAATATCATTACCGACAGAAATCACGCTGAAGCATCCCTCAAAAACAATAATCACGTTACGCTCTTCTGTAACGAAAGGCTCACCAATTTCATCGTTAAGGTAAAGACCTCAAAGGTTACTACCATTCCTTACAGCACCACCACAAGAGCAAACACCTCTCTTTCATACAAGGTAACAAAGGTCGTAAGAAACGGTGTCAACGGCTCAACTACTCAGTATTACGAAGAAACGTATACAAACAATAATTTCGATTCCTCTGTTGCCACGACAAAAAAGACTGTAAAAGCAGTTTCAAAGATCATCGAATACGGCACTAAGGTTTCGTCAGGTACCCGCGTTACAGCAAAAACAGGTCTTGGCACTTTCTATTGGCCCTGCAGCGGTCAGATCCTCGGTCAGTTTGCGCATTACAACGGCAAGGGTCACTCAGGTATTGATATTGCAGCGGTAAGAGGCACTCCCATTTATGCCATCGCGGCAGGTAAGGTTACCAAGGTCGGCTATGACAAGAGCTGGGGCTATTACGTACAGATCGAGCACAACAGCACGTATTCCTCTCTTATAATGCACATGAACGCACCTGCATTCGTAAAGGTGGGTCAAAAGGTCAGCAAGGGTCAGCAGATAGGCGTTGTCGGTAGCACCGGTATTGCAACAGGTCCTCACTGCCACTTGTCAATTTTTCAGAACGGCAGTTTGATAAACCCCACAAATGTGCTTTACGGATACTACCAGCAGTAACCGGGGTGATAATATGAAACGTAAGATATACAATACTCTATATTTGGGTGAGATCCTCTATCCAATACTCTTTTGTGTTGCGGTAATCGTCCTTCAGCTGATGTTCTACTTCAGATTGCAGGACAATACGCAATTCGACGAGGTGCAAAAGTCCACACCGTTGGAGCTTTTCCCCGCGTTTATAATGTTTGGATTGATAATATTTTTCGTCTTCTACATGCTATTGAGATTCGTAATAATGGACGATAACGGCATTCGTTACAGATACCTCAAAAAGGATCATTTCATCCCTTGGGCAGACGTAAAATACGTAAAAGTCTCACTCAATTCATACGAGAAGGTTGGCTACGGCTCATACCTCGTGATCGCAACTGATCCTTATCCGCTTCAGCATACCGATTTCAGAGCATCCACGGAAGGCTTCATTGTATTAAGGTACAGACGCTCCGCATTGAAATATGTAGAAAAGCATTACAATGGTCAAATAATCCGCGCACAGAAATAAAAAATCAAGACTATCGCATCCAATCGGATACGATAGTCTTTTTCATTATTCTTCAATTAAAACTCAGGAAAATCATTTCCCCTCATCACGGGCACAAGCTTAAAATCGGGTCTTGAATCCCCCGCAGGCATACCAGTCACAAGCTTATAAACGTCGCTTGCAAGCACGTCGCAATCAAACATAGTAGTATCATTCAATACCTTTTTGTAAGTCGGCACGTTTGTAATAACCGGGATCTCAGAATTTTGAGCTATATGCTTTACCACCCACGACGATTCGGACCTGAATCCAAGCACTCTTGCGTATGAGCAATCCGCCTTGCTTCTGCACTTTTCAACGTCGGACTTTGTTATTCCCAAAAGAATATTAAACGCCATTCTCTGTATTGCCGTGCGCGTGTAACGCTTTGAATGCACAGTGTCTATCATTTCAGCATAAGTCTTGCAAAACGCCGCAGATTTGAATGCATTCTCAAGCCCCTCGGCTATTCCCGATATCTGGGCTATCTCCTCTGCATCACTCGTCAAAAGCTTGTACTGTATCAATCTGTAAAAATCCTCGTCCTCAGCAAACGTCTTTTGAGCGGCAATCATCTTTGCAATCTTTTCGGGAAGCTTTTGAGAAATAACACCGTATTTCTTTTCCTTAATAAGCTTTCTTACAGCCGTTGCGGAAAGATAATCCGTGTATTCCGTATCGTCGTTATATCCGCCGCCCATTCTGTGCACTGCAACGGGCAGAATATCGCTGTCAAGCTGAATAAGCTTCTTTATATATTCTATCGCAAGTATGGAATTTGGCAACAAAAGCTCAGCCTTTTCCGCATCCGACATATTAAAATACGAAGCAATGGCGTTTGACCTCGCCTGAGCAAACGGTATCTTATCGTCAAGGTTTCTGCTGAGCTCCTTCTTAAAGCTGTAAGGCTCATCCGCAAGCAGCGCCGCTATCTTTCCCACAAATGCTATATCTGTTTCCGAGCCAAACGAAAGATAGTCAATACTTCTCAAGCTGTCAAGTATTCCAACCGCGCCACCGGCAAATATTTCAGCCGTCTGCAATGCAAACACAGTAGGAAGCTCAAGCACAACGTCCGCACCGCCCTCAAGCGCAAGCCTCGTGCGTATCTGCTTGTCAAAAATCGCAGGCTCGCCTCTTTGCACAAAATTGCCCGACATTATCGCAACAACAGCGTCTGCATTCGTCATGGCTCTTGTCTGCTCAATGTGGTATTGGTGACCAAGTGTAAATGGATTATATTCGGATACAACAGCGGCTATCTTCATCGTTTTTCTCCTTTTTCTCGCGTTTTTTTGATTCTATAATTATTATACATTAAAACTTAAAATTTTTCAACACTATTGATTACATCTTATTAAATATTTTGATTAATTAATATTGACTATCTGATATTTCTGTGATATAATCTCTTTAACGTTACTCTAAAAGAATTCTATATAAATCGCTATGAACACAACAAAAAAAGAACTTATTCACAACTCACTGCAAGCTAATTACTTTAGATATATGATAAAAATGTGCTCAATCGGATTTGGCATAGTGTTTATTATGGGTTTACTGACAATATTGATATGTGTACTTGATGGTATTGCAACATGGGAAAAAGCATTTGGTGCATTAAGCAGAATATCGGCCATTATAATTCCATTTTACTTATTAATTGCAGGCTATTATTTTATTAAACTGCGTTTTTTAATGTTTGACTGTGATGAGTATGTATTCTATAAAACAGTTCTTTGTGATAAATCCGACGGTAAAATTGCGTACTTCAACTTGTACCTCACGGATTCCGACGGAAATCCCATTAAAACCCGTACAGAAAAAATGTTCGGTGTTGCGGATGTCGATTGGCGTTTTCATATTGATAACTGGAGATACAAAGAAGTTGTCGTTGCATATTCCAAGGTCTCAAAGTGTGCATTCGTAGTACAAAAAGCATCGGATCTGCCAACTATAGATCTGAATGAACTAAACAAACAAAAGACTTAACTAAAAGGACTGAATTTCAGTCCTTTTTATTATAACCCATAAAAAAAATATTTGCCTATTCTTAAATTTTGTGCTATAATTATTATGTATAAATATCCATCAAATAACTAAAAAGGATGATAACAATGAAAACTTTAATTTTAACCTGCAACACCGGTCAAGGGCACAACTCCACAGCCGCATCAATAAGAGAGGTTTTTGAGTTCAATCACACTCAATGCGACATCGCAGATGCGCTCAGCTTTTTGTCGCCCCAGGCATCAAAGCTTATAACAACGGTGCATTCGGGTATTTTCTCGCTTGTCCCCAAGGTCTTTGACATGGGTTACTCCACAAGTAAGGATTCAAACAAAATTAATCCCGCAGAATATCTCACAAAGGCAATTTCCTTTGGTGCAAAAAAGCTCTCTAATTTTATAATAGAAAACGAATACGATCACGTCATTTGTGTGCATCTGTTTGCAGGCGTGCTCGTTACAAATATGAGGCAGAAATACAGAACAAACGTTACGTTCTCATTCCTCCCCACGGACTACACAGCATACCCGTTGGTAGAAAAAACAATGGCTGACCTCTATTTTATGCCCCACGAGGCACTCTCAGATTTGTACGTTCAAAAGGGCGTAGATAAAAAGAAGCTTATCCCCACGGGTATTCCGATCCGCAGAGCATTTATTGCCGCAAGAACAAAAGCCGAAGCGCGCAAGCTTTTGAACATTTCCGAGGACGAAAAGGTCATTCTCATGATGTGTGGCAGTCTTGGTTGCGGCCCCATCAAGGATATTGCAATCTCCATCCTCGAAAAGGCGCCCCAAAACACCAGACTCTTGGTTGCGTGCGGCGTAAACAAAAAGCTTTTGAAATCCCTGCAGAAGCTCAATTGTAACAGGATCACCGCTTTCAGCTACTCCGACAACGTGCCTCAGCTTATGGCAGCTGCCGATGTTTTTGTTACAAAGCCGGGCGGCATCAGCATCACGGAGGCAAGCAGAGTGGGTCTTCCCATGGTGCTTATAAACCTCATAGGAGCTTGCGAAACTCCCAATTTTGAATTCTTCACCACTCACGATTATGCGGTAGGCTGTAAGCATCCGTCGGAAATTGCCGACAAATGTAAGGAGCTTCTTGATTCGCCAGAAAAGCTTGAGGAGCTTTCAAACAGAATAAAAGCTAATTTCAGTAAGAATTCAACCCAGATAATTTACGACCACGTAAGCGAATTGGTCAAAAACGGAAAAATGTTAAGATGAATATCTCTGATGCGGTCAAACAATTTCGTTATATGTTACAGCGCTTGATCAAATCAGAAATAGCATAAAAAACACCTATCTTCAGTGTATCGATACAGTTAATTTACAACCACGTAAATCAATCGATCAAGAAAGGAAGCCATGACAATGAATACTTCAGCAGAAGTCATCAAGCATCTTGATGAACTTACAAAGCAAAGAGTTGAAGAGATCAGATCAACTCCAAACATGGAAAAACAGTTTGAGCGCACGTTCTTTGTGTCGTGCGATGGTAATGACGAAAACGACGGTCTTTCTCCGGATTCACCGTGGGCAACACTCTCCAGGATCAACAAAGCCGACAAGGGCGGCGAGCTTAAATACGGTGACGCTATCCTTTTAAGGCGCGGCGACTTGTTCAGAGGAAATATCGACGTTATTACCGACGGTGTAACCATAAGCGCATACTCCACAGGTAAAAAGCCCGAAATTTATACCGCATTAAAAAATTATGCGGATGAATCTCTTTGGATAGAAACCGATCGTCCCAATATTTACGAATGTGCCGATAAGTTTGACCACTCACGTGACGTCGGCTTCATCACGTTTGACAACGGCGGTGCCTACGGCATAAGAGATCTTATAACGTTCAGCACAGAAAAGGGTTGCACAGTGCATTACATTGAGCGCAGACCCTTCAACGGTTATTTTGACCTTAACACAGACCTCCACTTCTTCCACGATTACAGAAGCCACAAACTCTTCCTTTACTCCGACAAAGGTAATCCGGGTAAAAGATTCAAGTCTATCGAGTTATCATTGGGTGTTCACGGTGTTGCTGTAGGTGGCAATAACATCACTGTTGATAATTTGTGCATCAAGCACGTCGGTAATCACGGTGTCGGTGCAGGCGAATGTGAGGGGCTCACAGTCACAAACTGTGAATTCGGTTGGATAGGCGGCTCAGTATTGGGAACGTCTTATTCAAAAGAAGGACATCCACCGTCAAGCCGATTTGGAAATGCCGTAGAAATATACGGTGGCTGCGACAAATTTACAGTACGTAACTGTTTGGTTTATCAGGTTTATGATGCGGGTCTTACATTCCAGATCCAGACTCCAAAGGATCATGACGCATCAATGCGCAACATAGTATTTGCAGATAACGTTATATTAAATTGCTACTATTCCATTGAATACTTCCTCTATATAGAGGCTCAATGCAAAGATAATCCGTCCGTTGTTGAAAACGTACTTTTCGAGAATAATCTGATGCGCTTTGCAGCCCACGGAATGTGCGAGCAACGTCCCGATAATGCGGCAGGTACTCATATCAAGGCTAAATGGGTAGAAAACTGCGGCGTAAACTTCGTTATGAAGAACAACGTATTTGACGAAAGCAGACATATGCTCATAATACACAAGGGTATTCCGCTTAACGACAGATACGACTATCAGCTCCCCAAAATGGAAGGTAACCTCTATCTGCAGACACCAACTGCACAATTTGGTACTTTCTGCGACAGCCGTCGCATGCAGGACAGTGACTGCCTTGTAAGCGAGCACTTTGGTGACAAGGAGATCGAATTCTTAAAAGCTACCGACCCAACAGGTACGGTATATCTCCGCGAAGAATACGATCCCGAAACAGAAAACATGTTCATCTGATTCTAAAAAAATCAAGCGGACTTTGAATTTTACGTCAAACGGAGACACTTCTCAAAGAAGTAGTCTCCGTTTTTCTATATAAAGAAAAATGACACTTTCTGTTTTTGAAAGTGTCATAGTGGGTTACATACTTTGAGAATGGCAAATACTTTCCGAAAATAAAGCATATCTTTCTCGGCAGGTAAAGCGATATAAAAACCTTTGGCTTTTGCGATATTATATTCGTGCTTTGCGCGCGGGTATACCGCATATCGCATCGTAGATATATCGCTCGTGCTTTGCACGAATATAGCCACCTTCCTTACGGAGTGTGCCTCAAAGACGTGTATCTGTCGGCGTTAGTTATTTGAATAAAAATTTTTGTTTTGTATGCGGTGTGTTCTTAAGGC
>SVGF01000095.1 GCA_015056475.1 Clostridiales bacterium | reverse complement strand
TCACTGTGTGAGCGTTGCGAGCTTATAGGCGAATAGAATATCACTTAAGCCGTAAGGCTTCAATATCACTATTGCAACAGCAATAATATCACTCTTTGCGAAAGCAAAGAATATCACTAAAAAAGCAGAAGAAAAGAGTGAACGAAGTGGTTTTTACTCCACGTTGTTCTCTCTTGCCATTTTTATTGCAAGTTTCGCATTTGTTTAACAAATGCACAGGGCGATGCCCCTACCCCTACTATAAATTCTCCGATAAGGACAGCTCGCATATTATGCATCGTTTTTTAGTTTTTGTCAATAGGTCAAAAAATATTGATTTTATTATAAAAAATACTTGACAACAGCATCAATATTTGATAGAATATACATATTGAATCGAATAATTTCACAGGAGAATTTTATGGATAACAAATTCACATTGCGTCGCGGCACATACGATGAATACGATCAGTACATGGATTTTATAAATTTCGTATTTGCCCCCGACAACAAAACTTATTTTCAGGATCTTCTTCCCAAGCTTTATAAGCGCGAATTAAATTCCGCACATGACGCATTCATTGCGTTTGACGGTGACAAGATGGTAGGTGCTGTAGGTGCTTTCCCCAGCGAGATCAAGGTGCTCGACAAGACGATCAAGTGTATGGGCATCGGTAACGTTGCTGCTCATCCTGAGTACAGATCACAAGGCATCATGAGTTCACTTATGAATATGGCTATTGACGATATGGTAGCAAACGGCATCGATTTCTCATTCCTCGGCGGTCAGCGTCAGAGATACGGTTATTTCTCATACGACATTGCAGGCATCTGTATCAGTTTCTACATTACGGGCAGCAACATAAGACATACTTATGGCAAGACACCTATCAAGTACGAGCTCACAAGAGAAGCACTTGATCCCAATGATACCGAAGCGCTTGACGGCATTTATAATATCATTAACGCTCGCCCCTACGTTCACGTTAGATCCAGAGAGCTCCTTTATGATATTATGCACACATGGCATCAAGCACCAACTATAATCAGACATAACGGCAAATTTGTTGGCTATGCGATCGGTGACGGCGAGATCGGATTTATTGATGACGATTATTTTGAGTCATATATCCGCACAATGCTCTCCGTTACAAACGAATACAGCATCACACTTCCCATCTATGAAACAAAGTACATCAGTCTTCTCCAGCCAATTGCTTCAGGTTACACAGTAAGCTCCAATCTTTTGGCTACAGTCCTTTGCTTCAAGAGAGTTACCGAAGCTTGCCTTGCATTCAAAGCTACTTACACAAAGCTTGTTGACGGCAGCTTTACGGCACTTGTCCACGGCAGAGGCGGCGACGAAAAGTTTACTATTTCTGTGTGCAACAACAAGGTAAGCGTTGAGTACACAGACGCTGAGCCCGACATTGAGCTTAACCATCACGATGCTATGAGCTTCTTCTGTGCTTGCGAATCATGCCAGAGATACAACGGTCCCGCTGTTGCAGATCAGTGGTTCCCGCTCCCCTTGTCTGTATTCCACGTTGACGAGGTTTAATATTATAGCAATAAAAATAAGACCGAAGCGGAAAACCCCGTTTCGGTCTTTGTTTTTTATACACCTTCACAATCAAACGCAGGAATAAAGCTTTCCTTTGCGTTGTCGCCGTACTGCACAAAGCCATTGACTACGCCAAGCTTTGCCGCATGATCTACAACGCTTTTATACTCGCCCCTTGTGAGCGTTCGTTTTAGCGATCTGAAGTCATCGCCAAAGGACATTATGTGCTGCATGGGTGTGTATTGCTTCATTATTGATATATAAACGTCATCCCCAAACGAATTATATATTGCTTCTATCGCTGATTTTGACGCTTTTATATGCCCCGGCAACACAAGATGGCGCACGATAACGCCTTTTTTCATTATACCATCCTCAATAACGGGCTTACCAGTCTGCTTTACCATTTCTTTGATCGCATTCAACGCAATTTGCGGATAATCCGGCGCATTTGAATATCGCGCCGCAATATCGGTATCCTGATACTTAAAATCCGGAAGGTATATATCCACCACACCGTCAAGTCTTTTTATGTTTTCTACGGTTTCATATCCGCTCGTATTATAAACTATCGGGATATCCAAGCCGCGGCTTTTTGCAAGCTTTACCGACTCAACAACGTGAGGTGTAAAATGCGTTGCTGTGACGAGATTTATATTGTGCGCGCCCTTTTCTTTAAGCTCAAAATATATTTGGCAGAGTCTTTGCGAATCCACAGGCTTACCCTTGACCTCGCCTTTTGCAATGCAATAATTCTGGCAATAAACACATTTTAGCGAGCAACCGCAAAAAAACACCGTTCCCGAGCCGTTTTTGCCGGATATGCAGGGTTCTTCCCAGTAATGCAGAGCAGCCCTTGCAACTCTTGGTACGGAATCCTCACCGCAATAGCCACGATTCCCGGCTGTTCTGTCAACCCCGCAATTTCTGGGGCAAAGACTGCATTTTTTGTATAGATCCATTCCCATATCAGTCAATCACAAATCCGCCGTCAACGCCCAAAGTCTGCCCAGTGATGAACGAAGCCTCGTCACTTGCAAGAAAATATATTGCTTTTGCAACCTCTTCAGGATTTCCTACCCTGCAAAGCGGAGTTTCTTCTTCAAGTTCTTTGATGTCGTCTTCACTTAAATGAGCGTTCATATCAGTCGTTATTACGCCCGGTGCAACGCAATTTACTCTTACACCCGATGGACCCAATTCCTTTGCAAGCGCCCTTGTAAAGCCTATCACCGCCGATTTTGCTGCAGAATAATGTGCTTCGCACGATGCACCTGCTCTTCCCCACATGGACGAAACGTTAACTATCGCGCTGTTTTTATTTATAAGATACGGAATTGCCGCCCTTGAAATATAAAACACGCCGTCCATATTTACAGAAAACATATTATCCCAATCAGCATCACTCATATCCATGACCATTTTACTTTGAGCAATGCCCGCATTGTTCACCACCGCATCAATACCGCCAAATTCTTTGACAGCACGATCAACAAAACCCGTGCAGTCAGATGAATTCTTCTGGTCGCAGGCTACACCAAACGCCTTAACACCTAACAAAACAAGCTCCGCCTCAAGAGAATTTGCCAATTCGGTGTTTTTTTGATAGGTAAACGCAACGTTCCAGCCACGCTCGGCAAAAAGCAACGCAGTTGCTCTGCCTATGCCACGGGTAGCACCCGTAATAAGTACAGTTTTGTTTTGCATCAATTATCTTCCTTGATTATCTGCTTGAACTTATCTCTGATCGCCTGATCAATGATATTTTCGTTGTACGTAGCTATATCCTCGCCCAAAGTGGGATATTTTTGTGTAAACTCAGCATTGAGTGCATTGACCTCCTCGTGAGCTCTTGCAGTTATCCTGACCCTCAGATCATCCAGCTTTGCAACCAAAGAATTATACGTCTGGAATACGTCTTCTCTGTCTTCCTTTTGTTCCTTGGTCTTGAACACTTGCATAAATACGTTTGAGGATCTTGCCTTATCGTACTCAGCGTAAGCTTTTTCATACTCTGCAACCAATTCTGCAAGCTCGTCAAAGCACGGCTCAATTTGGGGCGTCATTGCGGAATACTTACCCTTAAGCAGGAGATATTGCTTAAAGTATTCAAGTCGGGCTGAATCTACAAGCGCTTGATTCTGATCGAATTCTGCCATTTTTTTGCGTCTTTCGGCTGTGTAGAATTCCTCGTATGAGCGCATCTGTATAGAGCATCTTTGCGCGAGCGCTATTATAAAATCAACGTATTCATCGTTAAATTCTTCAGATCTTATGGGAGCATACGAGCTGTAAGGCTTCTGATATCCAAAGCTTTCGGGGTCATACGTATCAACGCTTGTACCTCCATTGATCTTGGAGTAATACTCCATCGAAGACTGCACGCTCTGTTTATATTCTGCCACCTGTTGTTGCAATTCGGGATCGGTGTTTACCTCCTCAAGTGCTTCGGCGTTTGTTGCGTAATCCTTGGGATTATTTATCTTCAACTGCTGAGCAAGCTGTGCAACGTAATCTTTCACAGCCTTTGCTACCTTCTCGTCAACTGAAGCATTATGCTGAGCAACCTTTTCGTTATACTTCTTTATATTGTCGTTTTCAAGCACGTTCAAAAGCAAATGCAACGAAAGCGCGGTAACTACCGACGGCCTACGATTATATATATAAACTATCTTTTCCTCGTATTGTCTTACAAAATCCGCGATCTTGCTCTGGGGATCGTCAAGAGCATATGCATTTGCAAGGAAATTCTGCATCTGCGCTATCGAAATATCTATGCAACCGTCCTCATATGCATTTTTGATGCCGCAGAGCTCAGATTCAAATTCAGATTCCACAGTTCTTTGCGCATAAACGATATTTTCGTTATACTCCGCCTGTTCCATTTTGCCATAGCCTTCGCATGAGAAAATTGAATAAACCGCAAAATTATCCGTAAACACTCTCGCCAGATTGTACCATCCTCTGAAATCGTGGGGATATTCGTCGGTAACTCTCTCATACGCAGGAAAAACTCGTTTGTAATTTCCTATCCTTGCATAAGTTTCGGCATTTTTAACAAGCCTGTCAGCTTCAGCATCAAATTTTTTGTATTCGGACAGCTTTTTATCAAGTGCGTGAATGGCATCATGAATCGATCTGTCCTTGCTGTGTGAAAAATCCGAAAGCTTTGGCGCTTTATAAATATTTTTTGCCGCCATCTGCTCAATAGCGAGGTTATACGCCGATACAGCAAAGGCTCTGACCTCATCGCTCTCGTGATTGAATATATTTTTTGAGTAATATGCCACCTGCTCGGGCATATTTTTTTCTTCGTAGCACTTAGCCAAGCCTGCATATGCCAACTTGCAATGCTTTGACAAAGCTTTGAGATACCAATTTATTGCTTCTTCAACGTTTTTGGCAACTCCTCTGCCCTCGTAATACATATTTGCAAGATTATAGCGCACCTCGCCCTGAAGATCTGTGTCGTCCGTGCTCACAAAAACTGCGTTATAAAGGCAAGCAAATGCTTTTGCATCATCCCTTGCTGCACCGTTTGCACCAACGTAATATTTTGTTGCAAGTCTTAACAAGCATTCAATATCCCTTGCATCGGCACCCAGCTGAGTATATTTGAACGCTTTTTCAACGTCTTTTTTTAATTCTCCCGCACCTTCAAAGTACAAGCGCGCTACCAACGGAGCAATGTCAACCCTGCCCTTTGCAATTGCTTTTTCGCCGTATTCAGCCGCAAGAGAGTAATCCTTTGGGCCCCTTGCTTCAAGCACTAGCCTTGCCGCTGCAGTTGCCTGAGCATCAGGATCTTTTTTTGCCGCCATTTTTAACAATTCTTCCAATGAACAGTTCGTAAGATCTTCCATAAATACATCTTCCTCTCATTACTCTTTATCTTTATTCTTTATCTTTAAGTCATTTTTAACCTTTGTACTGAAAAACAAAATTATCAGAACCGCAATAATTATTCCGTAATAATATGGCGCAGGCACGCAGTTAAACAAATTTGTTTTGCGCATTATTCTCGTTGCAGTTGCATTGAACGAATACTCAAGCAATTCTTCGTCGCTTTCGGCAATATTTTCATAATGCAAAACGTAATCCGAGAATATTTCATAAGCCTCGGCATCCATTACGCTTGCCGCACCATTCCCCGACACCGCACTTACAGCGTTAGTCTTTGGGTCAAGCATCACAAAAAAGCAATTCTCGCTTGCACAATTTTGGTAATACGCTTCACTTGCAGTTGTGCCCTCACCTTCGGACAAAGTATATACACACGGTGAAACGCCCGTTGCATTATAAAACTCAGTCATAGATATTTTTAAGTTTTCTGTGGTCTTAAAAGCCTTGGCGTTATCAATTATCTGAATCTTTTGGATTGAAGCCGTCAGTTTTTCACGGTCTTTGGTTGAAAGCGCAACTCCGCCAAAATTCAGCACGTGCAACAGCAGGGACACCATTATTATTGCAGACAAAAGTACGGCTACTGATGGAATCAAAAATATTTCGACATAGCTTTTTTCGCCTTTGCCGTCTTTTCTCAGGGAAAATCGACCCAATAATGATCTGCTTTGTATTTCTTCTTTCTCTTCCATAAAGACCTCAATTTACAATTACTTTATTATATTATACCTCTTGTGTCAAAAAATGTCAATATCGCAGAATAAATTGCCATTGACAAATATCGCGTTTTATATTATAATATTATTAGTGAATTTAACCGCCACCGGGTGTTTGCATGCCATTAGGTCTTAGAAGGTATGCACATCGGTGGTTTTTGTTTTGGAGGAAGTATGAAAACAAAATTTAAGAATCCATTTTCGCAGCTCACCACGGGCGAATGGACGCTTTGGGGTATCTGCATGGTAATAACGGTCATCTCCTACGTTATATCCAACGGCACGGGCTTTGTTTCATTTTTAGCTTCACTTGTTGGCGTTACCGCGCTTATATTCGTTGCAAAGGGATTCGTAATAGGCCAAGCGCTGACAGTAGTTTTTGCCGTGCTCTACGGAATAGTATCCCTCACTCAAAAATATTACGGTGAAATGATCACCTATTTAGGAATGTCCGCACCTATCGCCGCATTCAGCGTTATCTCATGGCTTAGGCATCCCTACAAAAGCTCCGGCGAGGTTAAAGTCAGCAAGCTTTCAAAAAAGCAAAAGATACTTGCCGCGGCGCTGTCGGTTTGTGTTACAGTAGCATTCTATTTTATATTAAAGGCTCTTGGCAACGCAAGTCTTATTGTAAGCACGTTTTCCGTAACAACAAGCTTCTTGGCGGCGTACCTGGCATATTTAAGAAGCCCGTATTACGCTTTGGCTTATACGGCAAACGACGTTGTGCTGATAGTATTATGGACGATATCCACAATTTCGGATATATCTTACCTGCCGATGCTTATGTGCTTTGTAACCTTTATGGCAAACGACGTTTACGGATTCTACAACTGGAAAAGAATGCAGTCGCGACAAGCTGATGATAGTGACGATATTTAACAATCAATTATATTATAAAACAAAAATCCCGCAGACCTTTTGATCTGCGGGATTTATTTTATTTAGTATATGCTATTACTCGTTCTCGTAAAGCTTAACGAACTTCTGGAGTCTTGCATACTTAGCCTTAGCGTGCTCTGCTGCATCCTGGAAGAGCTTTTCAGCTACATCGGGGAACTGCTGAGCAAGACGGCTGTAACGTGTTTCGCTCTTGATGAACTCAACGTAATCAGCTGTGGGCTCCTTGCAATCGAGTGAGAAGGGGTTCTTGCCCTCTGCCTTGAGTGCAGGGTTGTATCTGAAGAGCTGCCAGTAACCGGACTCAACTGCCTTCTTCATTTCAGCCTGACAATTTGTCATACCGCCCTTAACACCGTGCATTTCGCAGGGAGCGTAGCCGATAACGATGGAGGGACCCGGATAAGCTTCAGCTTCTGTAAGAGCCTTGATTGTCTGGTTCATATCAGCACCCATAGCAATCTGTGCAACGTAAACGTATCCGTAGGACATAGCGATCTCTGCAAGGTTCTTCTTGCCGATTCTCTTACCTGCTGCTGCGAACTGTGCAACCTGACCGATGTTGGAAGCCTTAGAAGCCTGACCACCTGTGTTGGAGTAAACTTCTGTATCGAATACCATGATGTTTACGTTCTCACCGGAAGCGATAACGTGATCAAGACCACCGAAACCGATGTCGTAAGCCCAACCGTCACCACCGAAGATCCAGATAGACTTCTTAGCGAGGTAATCCTTACCTGCTACGATCTCCTTTTCAGCGGGAACTGTTTCGCATGTGCCGCGAGCGATATCATCCTCAAGCATAGCGATCATGTGATCAACTGCCTTTGTGTTAGCTTCAGCATCGTCGAGAGTGTTGAGGTAGCCCTCGAGGCAACCTGTCCATTCCTCAGAAACGCCCATCTCACGGTACTTAGCGAGGAGAGCCTCTACCTTTCTGATATACATATCGCGCAATGTCTTCTGACCGAGATACATACCAAGACCGTGCTCTGCGTTATCCTCAAACAAGGAGTTAGCCCAAGCGGGACCCTTGCCTGTGAAGGAGTTTACAGTGTAGGGAGTTGCAGGTGCAGAACCGCCCCAAATTGATGAGCAGCCTGTAGCATTGGAGATATACATTCTCTCACCGAAGAGCTGTGTGATAAGACGAGCATAAGAAGTTTCTGCACAACCT
>SVGF01000094.1 GCA_015056475.1 Clostridiales bacterium | reverse complement strand
GTTATTCTTTTTATATCCTCGGGTCTGCCAACGTCACATTTATTAATTATAACAAACGGCTCTATCCTTAAGTATCTCGCAGAAACAGTGAGCTTATCGAGCATCAACGTGTCAGCAACGGGAAGCTCAGCCGAAACAACAATTCCGAGATAATCGATATTTGCAACGGGAGGTCTTACAAGAATATTTTTTCTTTCGTCTATATCAACAATACAGTTATCGTCGTTTACAGTAACAAAATCGCCTATACATGGAGTGATTTTTTCCCTGCGGAAAACGCCTCTTGCTGTGCATACAGTTATTTGGCTGTCGTGGGACACACAATACGTGCCCCCGACTCCTTTTGTTATTCTGCCCTTAAACATATCAACTGAAGTTTATAACCTTCTGAGTAACAAACTTGTTATTTACGTAAACGTAATAAGTCTGTTGACCGCTGTTAGAGAATTCAATGTTGATATAACCGTCCACAACCTCAACGTCAGAGCTGAATACGGTTACGAATCTTGAATCCTTGATCTGCTGGATAGTTACGTAAACTGTACCGTCCTCAGCTATCTCAACATCCTCGGGGAGATATACTGACAAAGTCTGATCGGTCACCTTTTGTGAACCGAGGCTTACGTAGAACGTTACCTCATCACCACTTTCAAGTACAGTTCCCGGCTCAATGCTCTGTCTTATAACCTTACCGCTGCCGACAACTTCGCTGTACTCATAAAGTATCTTAATTCTTATATTCTGAGCAAGCTCTTTGAGGTTGGTTTCGGTATAGCCTACGTAATTCTTAAGAACTACAACGTCGTCCGAGGGTCCTATACTGATATCAAAATCGATAGTAACGTAGCTTCCGTCGAGTGAGAATTTTCCGAACGGAATTGATTGCTTGACTATTGTGTTTTCAGGCTCAAGACTGTTAACGTAATTGTACTTGCCTATAACTATATAGCCGTAGCTCTTAAGCTCGTGCTCTATAGTCATAATATCCTTACCCACACAATTCGGGATATTTATCTCGTATGCACCAAGGCTTATGATAACCTCAATGAGTGTATCTTCGTTAACTGATTCTCCTGCGGCAGGGGACTGTGATATTACGTGCCCTGCAGGTACAGTAGAGCTGTACTGAGTTGATACCTCTCTGTATATCAGCTGTCTGTTTGAAAGCGCAGTCTTTGCTTCCTCGCCCGACAAGCCCTCAACTGACGGTATTTCCACGGTAGTTACAATAAAATTGTTACTCCAGATATTGTCAACAAGCATATATACGCCGTAAAGCAAGAACATCAATCCGCCAAGCATCAAAACTACCAAAAGGAAAGTTAAAAGAAATTTATTGAGCTTCTTTGCGCTGTTTTCCTTTCTCTTTTTCTTCTTTACCGCTTTTTTCTGAGATCGTTCTTTTTTCTCATTAATATCCAATCCTGCAAACGCCGATCCGCCCAAAAGATATATTCCTGCGTTTTCACCCGCAAGATATTTTTGGAGATCTCTGATGACCTCGTCACAATTACGGTATCTGTTCTCATACTTTTTTGCCATTGAGTTTCGTATGATATTATCAAGAGAAGCATTTACGGCTCTGTTGAGATTACGCGCAGACTCCGGCTCCTTTGTAACGTGCTGCATAGCAATGTTTACAGCGTTTTCACCGTCAAACGGGAGAACACCTGTTACCATCTCATAAAGCACAACACCGAGGGAATAAACGTCAGTTCTCTGATCTACAGCCATTCCGCGCACCTGCTCGGGGGACGTATAAAACACCGTGCCTACAAGATTCTTGCCGTATTCGGTAGTTTTTGTAGTATCGCTTATAACGTAGGCTATGCCGAAATCAGTTATCTTTACAGAATCATCGTCACCCAGAATAATATTATGAGGCTTTATATCTCTGTGTATGATACCAAACGAGTGCGCCTGCTGAAGACCGTATGCCACCTTAAGCGCGATATTTGCCGCAACGACCGGGTCAAGCACCTTATGCTCATCAAGATAAGCCTTGAGCGTTACACCCTCAACGAGCTCTCTGACAATGTAGTGAACATCTCCGTCAATACCTACGTCAAGCGTCTGCACTATGTTGGGGTGGGAAAGACCCTTTACAGCTTCTGCCTCCTGGTTAAACTTTTTTATCACCTGTTCATCCTGAACAAGCTCGCTTCTGAGTATTTTTACTGCAACGTATTGCGACGTTTCAAGATCCTGAGCTTTGTATACAATGGACATTCCGCCACTGCCCAGCTCGTTCAATATTTTGTATCTGTTATTTAGAATCGTATTTGTCATAGTTTTCACCGTTCCTTTTTATGTATATCAGTTACAGCGTATAACTACTATAGTAACGTTGTCCGAGCCACCCTGCATCAGCGCAAGATCCTTTAACGTATTTGCGATGGATTCAAGGGTACACGATGAATCAAACATCAATCCAAGCTCGTTTACGTTTACGTGCGAAGTAAGTCCATCCGAGCAAAGCATAATGTAATCACCCGAAGCGATCTCTCTTATATAAAGATCGCCTATAACCTCAGGATCTATACCGATAGCTCTCGTTATGATATTCTTCTGCGGATGATTGATTGCTTCTTCGGGAGTGATGACCTGCTTCATAATAAGCTCCTGCACCATTGAATGGTCCTGTGTTACCTGGATCACCTGACCGTTTCTGATGTGATAAGCTCTGCTGTCACCCACGTTTACAATAAAAGCCTTCTCGCCCTCAACGTAGCAAGCGTTGAACGTAGTACCCATATTATTGAGAGATAGCTTTTCTCTTGACGCTGTGTAAACGGCAGTATTTGCTTCTTTTAGTGCAAACAATAGTCTGTCACCCGTGGAAAGTTGCATAGTCTCCTCATTACAAAAACATTTTGTAAAGGTTTCAACAGCCATTTTGCTTGCAACCTCACCCGATTTATGACCACCCATGCCGTCAGCTACTATAGCCAACGGACAATCGCCGTCATTCAGTGGGATGCTGCAATAATCTTCGTTGTTATCCCTTACAAGACCTGCATGAGTTACTGCATAGAATTCAAATTCCATATAATGCGCCTTTCAATTAAAATTTTTGTTTATTTTTTTATAGTTGCTTTGGGTGCGGGCTTATTCTGAATGTTACGAGCTTCGGAATAATGTCTTTTCAACTGACCGCACGCAGCGTTGATATCCTTACCCTTTGAGATACGGCACGTTGCATTAACGCCTCTTTCTTTAAGAATATCCATGAATACCTTGATCCTTGAATAACCCGGACGCTTAAAATCAAGCCCGCGCACCTCGTTAAAGGGAATAAGATCCACGTGGAATGGGAGCCTTTTAAGCAACGAAGCAAGCTCCTTTGCGTTTTCTGTGGTATCGTTTACCTCGCTTATAAGGATGTACTCGATAGTAACGCGTCTTCCTGAATCGTCAAAATAATTCATAGCCGCATCAAGCACTTCCTGTATTGTATATCTCTTTGCGATGGGAAGAAGCTGTCTTCTGAGCTCATCATTGGGAGCGTGCAACGAAATAGAAAGATTCAAGGGGAGATCTTCCTGAGTAAGATTGTAAATACCGTCCACAAGACCGGATGTGGAAAGTGTAAAATTTCTGTAGCCTATGTTCAAGCCCTCGGGCTGGTGGAGAAGACGTATGGACCTTATTGTATTGTCATAATTATCAAACGGCTCACCGCTGCCCATATAAACGAGCCTTGCAACGTTTGTCTTGCCGCGTGACTTGAGCAATTTATTTGCCATGATCACCTGCGCAACAATTTCACCCGCAGAAAGATTACGTATAAAGCCATCCATACCCGTTGCACAGAATGCACAGCGCATCTTACATCCAACCTGCGTTGAAACGCAAAGGCTTATTCCGTAATCGTGGAACATAAGCACGCTTTCTATCATGTTACCGTCTGAAAGTGCAACCAAAAGCTTTTCGCTGCCGTCCTCCTCGGAGCCGGAGTGTGAAACAAGAGTAACGCCTGCAAAAGTAAAATCAGCCGCGAGCTTTTCTCTTAAAGCCTTGTTAACGTTTGACATTTCGTCAAAGGATTCAACGCCTCTGTATATCCATTCAAATATCTGCTTGGCTCTGAAGGATTTTTCTCCGTGCTCCTCGCACCACAACTCAAGATCTGCAAGCGACAGATCGTATATCAATTTTTCCATAAATATTTGTCCTTTCGCTTACTTTTTTCTCATTGCGCTTATAAAGAAAGCGTCTGCATTATGTCTTGACGGGAGGAGAAGCACCATGCCGTCCTCAACTATATAATTGAGGACCTCGGGAATGTAAGAGCTTGCATCAATGAGCTCAAATTCGGGGTGATCGTTAATAAAACGCTTTACGTTTGATTCATTTTCAGCCTTTGATACAGTGCAAGTGCTGTAAACGAGCACACCGCCAGCCTTAACGTAATCAGCACAGTTATTCATTATGCTGAGCTGAATTTCGCTGAGCTGGATGGATTCGCCCTCAACCGCATTATTCTTTATGTCGGGCTTGGAATTGATCATACCGTAGCCGCTGCAAGGAGCGTCAATGAGCACTCTGTCAAATCTGTTTGAGTATTCTTCAACGTACTCAGTCATATCCCTGCAAACAGTTTCTACGTTAGTGAGTCCCAATCTCTCAAGACCCTTGTTTATAAGCTCAACTCTGTGCTCGTGAATATCACAGCTTACAACGTTATTCTTTGTTTTTTGAGCTATGTAGAACGTCTTACCGCCGGGAGCTGCACAAGCGTCAAGCACTTCATTATCACGCTTTACGTCAAGAACGTTTACGGTAAGCATTGAGCCGATACCCTGAGCTGTGATCTTACCCTGTCTGTAGAGCTCAAGAGCTTCGATATTTACAGTATCACTTACCGAAACAGTATCAAGGAGCAATCCGTATTCGCAATTAATATTGCAGCCGATGAGCTCTTCCTTTACGGCGTCGCACGAATTGCCTGCAGATACCCTCAAATTGATGGATCTTTCAGCTGTATCGCTCTTGAGAAGAGCCATTGTTGTTTCGTGACCGTAATCGCGCATCCACTCCTCAATAAGCCACTCCGGGAAGCTGTAGGTTACGGAGAGTCTTTGAGTTGTGCTTGAGAATACGTAAGTTTCGGGATCGTATTCAGCCTTGTTTTCGCTGAGCTTGCTGAGCACTGCAGTTACAAAGCCGCAAAGCTCGGGTGAAACGTATTTTTCGCAGAGAAGCCTTGCCTGGTCGATAGCATCGCTGTCCTCAATTCTCATAAAGAATATCTGGTAAGTACCGATCTTAAGAATTGCATTGAGCCAAGGCTTTATCCTCTTGTCCTTCAACACTCTCATCAAAAGCCAGTTGAGAGTATAGTTCTTTTCGGTTACGCCGTAGAGTATTCTCATAACGTAAGCTCTGTCCTTCTTTTCAAGTCTGTCGAGCTTATCGTTGTTCTTGAATGCAAGGTTAATATATTTGCCGTTCTTTTCAACGTCAATAAGTGTCTGGAGAGCTATTTCTATTCTGTTGTCAAGGCGTGGAGAATTGCTGTTTCTCTGGGGTCTTTCGGGCCTTTGTGACTTATAGCTTGCAGACTTGGAATCGTTGCGCTTAAAAGATGCACCATCCTTGCGGAATGATCTTTTCTCGCCGTCGAATGACTTTTTTTCTCTGTCGAAGGGCTTTCTTTCGCCATCAAATGACTTTCTCTCTTTATCAAAAGGCTTTCTGTCCTTATTAAAGGGCTTCTTGTCGCCATCCCTGAAAGGTCTGTCGCTCTTTGCAGAGAATGAGCCCTTGCCCGAGCGTGAAAAACCGCCCTCGCGCTTTTTTCCTTCACCGAATGAGCCTCTTGAGCCACCTTTATATCCTGATCTTCTTTTGTTATCTTGCATTAATCAATATTCCTTTCAAATGCCATATCGGGCAAAAGCTTGTTTCCGTTCAAAAAATCCTTCACCTGCTGAACGGATTTACCCTCAGGCTGAAGCTGTATAATATCTACAAAGCCGTCCGCACATGCAACAGACAAGCTGTTCTTATCAAAAACCAATGCGCCAAGTGATTTGTCATGCTCGCAAGCTCTTGCTTTTGCGGTGATTATCTTTATTCTTTTACCGTTGAGGTAAGTATATGCGCCCGGAGATGGGGACATTGCTCTTACGGTATTAACGATACTCTGAGCAGAACTGCTCCAGTCAATATTGCCTTGATCCTTACCTATTTTTGTGCAGTAGGTTGCCTTGGAATGATCCTGCGGTGTACCTAAGGGCTTGCCGTTTTTTAACAGCTCGGCATAGTCAGCTATTGACTTTGCGCCAAGTAGGGCAAGTCTGTCAAAGAGTGTACCGCAGTTGTCATCGTCGTTTATCTGCAAAGTGTTTATAAGGATCACGTCACCATCATCAATTTTTTCGTCCATATACTGAAGCGTAATGCCAGTTATCTTTTCGCCGTCAAACAATGACTGCTGAATAGGGGATGCACCTCTGTATTTAGGAAGGATCGATGCATGAACGTTAACACAACCGTATTCAGGCATATCAAGTATTGACTTTGGTACTATCTGACCAAAAGCCGCTGTAACTATGAGGTCGGGAGCAATGCTTCTGAGCACCTCAACAAAATCCTCATTTCTTACCTTTTCGGGCTGATAAACATCAATACCTCTTTGCAACGCCCATTCCTTAACAGGGGATGGACGGAGCTTTTTGCCTCTGCCTGCTTCCTTGTCGGGCTGGGTAACTACCGCCACAACGTCAAAACCGTTTTCCTCAAGTGCGCTCGCGATAACCGATGAAAAATCGGGCGTACCCATAAAAACTGTTCTTAACTTCATCAATTATTCTCCGAAATAACGTCACCCGTTACCTTATCAGTAAACACAACGCCGTCAAGATGATCAAGCTCGTGGCAGATAGCTCTTGCAAACAAGCCCTCAGCCTCGTATACCTTTACCTCGCCGTTTTCATCCATTGCAGTTGCCGTAACCTTTGCAGGTCTTGTAACTGTGCCGTACTTACCGGGGTTTGAAAGGCAACCCTCTGTGCCTGTCTGCTCACCCTCCGTAGAAGTAATAACGGGGTTTATCATAACAACGGGACCGTTGCCAACGTCAATTACGCATACTCTGCGCAAAACGCCAACCTGTGGTGCTGCAAGACCAACACCGTCCGCATTATACATTGTATCGAGCATATCCTCGATGAGTATCTTTGTTCTTTTTGTTATGGCGTCAACAGGCTTACATGTCTTTCTGAGCGTATCGTCGCCAAATTTTACTATATTTCTTATTGCCATATATTTTCTCCTGATTATTTATAAAAGACTGACGGGTGCAAAATCTACCGCCACTCTTACGACGGAAAACTCGTTCATATCGAGTATCTCGTCAACCGCACTGTGGAGTGTTTCATGCGCATCGTCGTTTGCTGTGCTGTACTTTACAACAACGTGCCATCTGTATTTATCGTGAAGTCGTTCAATAGGTGCTTGTGACACCAAAACGTCGGTATCAATGTGATCCGCCATATACTTTTTTATAATATCCGCAGCGTTCTCAGCCTCAGCCTTTGCGCTTTGCAGTTCCGCAGACGTAAACAACAACCTCAACACTCGCGAAAACGGGGGATAGTAGCCGTCTTTTCTTGCTTCGATCTCTCGTTGCCAAAATCCATCGTAATCGTTTGCAACCGCGTTTGTAACGGCGTAATGCTCTGGCTGATATGACTGCACTATAACGTTACCCTTTTTTGAGCCTCTGCCTGCACGGCCCGAAGCCTGCGATATGAGTCTGAAAACTCTCTCGCTGCTCTTATATTCGGGCATATTGAGCGTAACGTCCGGAGCAATAAGCCCCACCAGTACAACGTTTTCAAAATCAAGCCCCTTTGCAACCATTTGCGTGCCCACCATGAGCTTATATCTTCCTTCACCGAATTCCTTGAGCATTCTGTAATGAGCACCCTTTGCAGACGTTGTATCCGCATCCATTCTCAAAACGGTGATACCGGGGAAATACTTTTCAAGCTCATCCTCAAGCTTTTGAGTACCTCTGCCAAAAGCCCTTATGTACTTACTTCCGCACTCGGGGCAAACAGGCTTCATATACTCAGCATAACCGCAATAATGGCATTTCAACACAGAATTCTGCTTGTGATAGGTGAGGGACAAGTTACAATGCTTGCACTTATAAACAAATCCGCAGCTTCTGCACGAAACGTGCTCAGCAAAGCCTCGCCTGTTGAGAAGTAATATGCCTTGACCGTTGGACTTAGTTAATCCGTAAAGCTCCTCATACATAGGCTTTGAAAACATCGTGCGGTTGCCCTGCTCGATCTCCTTGCGCATATCGCACACGGTAACGTCCGGAAAGCCCGTGCCTATTCTGTTATCCATAACGAGCTTTATATACTCGCCCTTTTCTGCCTTATAATAATGAGTAACGTCGGGTGTGGCACTACCAAGCACAAGAAGTGCATTGTCCTGAGAGCATCTGA
>SVGF01000093.1 GCA_015056475.1 Clostridiales bacterium | reverse complement strand
GCGGTCATTTTTCTGCCTTTATTATATCACAAAACTGTATACAATCATCTTGCACTACCTGTATATAATCATACTACACTGTACAGTCCTCGACGGTCCGTGATACATAATTTTCGGCAGAGACCTTGTTTTCTCTGCCGATTTGTGATATAATGATGCTAACGAAAAGCCTTCCTCCGGGAGGAAGGTGGCACGCGTAGCGTGACGGAAGGAGCCCGCGTGATTTTGAACTTACACCTACTTTATCATAACGCACTCTCCCTCAGTCACCTTCGGTGACAGCTCCCTCCCGGAGGGAGCCTATATACGCCGTAGCGCAACCTTAGGGGTATGGGCTTTGCCCGATGCCTTTGTAATACAAAGGCGAAACTGGCGATAAAACGGAGCAATAAAAAAGAATTTGACGGGGATATATCAGTGAAGGAAAATAGGATTGTTGACGAGGAGATAATGCTTGTTCGGTATTATCCTAATTACAAAACCACTTTGGAATGGTATCAAGATTTGGATTTGTGTAAGCAAGTAGACAACAGAGATGTCGCCTATGATTTAGATTTATTAAAGCGTATGTATAAATACTTGAATAAACATGGTGATTTGTTTTACATCAAATACAAGAATAGATTATGCGGTGATATATGCTTGCAACCAAGTGGTGAAGTTAACATTGTAATAGCAAAGCCTTTTCAAAACAAGCACATAGGCAGACGGGTTATTAAGGAAATAATTCAGTTAGCCAAAGAGAAACAGATTTCTGAATTACACGCTGAGATATACACCTTCAATACGCAGTCTCAAAAAATGTTCCAAAGTATTGGTTTCACAAAAGTGGATGATGAACAATATGTGTTAGTTGTATAAATTCCAATTTATCGAACAGAATAAAATAAACGCCGACAGATATCTTGTCGGCGTTACAGACTGATAAGTTAATATCGGTCTGTTTTTTATTGATCAAAGATACTTCTTCAAATACTCAACAGACTTTGCAAGGCTGTCAAAGGGGTTGCCGGGGCAGGAATCCTGCTCGATAACAAAGTGCTTAACGCCTGCTTCGTTTGCGGCGTCGATAATGCCGTCCCAGTAGAGATTGCCGTTGCCGATCTCTGTGATGAACTGGCCGCCCTTAAAGCCCATATCCTTCAAGTGGAGGATCTCAATTCTTCCTGCGAGCTTCTTTATCCATGCTCTTACGTCACCGCCGCCGTACTGTACCCAGTATGTGTCAAGACAGAACGTCGCATAACGAGGATCCATGTTTTCTGCAAGGATATCCATAGCTATCTTGCCGTCAAACTTTGTAAATTCGTGGCCATGGTTGTGATAAGAGAATTTGAATCCCTTTTCGCCGATAACGGAGCAGAGCTCGTTAACCTTGCTTGCAAATGCGAGGTAATCCTCAGCCTTTTCGCCCCAGTAACCGCCGTTACCCATCATCTTTGTGCCAAGATCGTCGTGCAGCTTCATGTAGCCGACGGGATCCTTATGCATAGCGTCAAAATCATCGTGCGTACCAACAACTGTAAGACCTGCTTCCTTAGCGAGCGCACCAAACTTGTCGTAAGCGATAGCACAGCCCGCTGTCTGCACCTCGTCAATTCCCAAAGCCTTGAGCTTAGCAAAGCTTTCTTTAACGCTTTCTTCGTTGCCCATAAAATCACGGATGGTGTAAAGCTGAACACCAAGCTTGTTAATTTTTGCCATAATTTTTCTCCTTATGAAATTTATATCAGTCCACAAGGCAATAACCTGCGGATGTTGTCAAGAATTTAATAAAACCGTCTTTACCGTGCTCGTCCATCTTGTATACGCCTGCATCCTCAAGAACGTGAGTGCAAACAACGCCTACCTCACGGCGGATCGTGTCCATTACGTTTTCACTTGTGATAACGTTTTGCGCCATTATTTCCTTAGCCCAATCCAAATGCTTGTAAGCGGGGGATGATTCGTCAAGCGAGTCAAGAGTATTATTGACCATAGCGTCAGCCAAAATTTTAAGCTCGTTGTCAAGTCTTCCGGGTAGGATAAAGTATCCCATAACCTCAATAAGACCGATATTTTCTCTCTTGATATGATGCCACTCGGTGTGCGGGTGGAAAATACCGTCGGGATACTGTTCGCTCGTTCTGTTGTTTCTCAAAACGCAGTAAACTGCAAAGTCGTCGCCCTCTTTTCTTATGATGGGCGTGATAGTGTTATGTCTTGTGCCGTCTGTGTAAGCGATAATGTCGTTATCCTCATCGCTGTATTCCATCCAAGCCATATGAAGCGCATAAGCAGCTTCTGTCAACTCCTTGGGGTCCTTACCAACAAGCTTTACTGTCGAAAGCGGCCAATGCATACGGAATATCTTGATTCCTGTAAATTTGTCGCTTGTAAACTCCTCAAGCTGCTTACATGCAAACATGGGCATGTGTGCGTTGCCACCCTGGAAGTGATCGTGTGTAAGTATTGAACCTCCGACAATGGGAAGATCTGCATTTGAGCCTGCAAAATAGTGCGGGAATTGACCTACAAAGTCAAGCAGTCTTGCAAATGTGTCGTGCTCTATCTTCATAGGCACGTGCTCACCGCGCAATACTATGCAATGCTCGTTGTAATAAACGTAGGGTGAGTATTGCATAAACCACTTTTCGTCGTTAAGGCATAGAGGGATTATTCTGTGATTCTGTCTTGCGGGGCTTGAAAGTGTACCCTTGTATCCTTCGTTCTGCATACAAAGTGCGCACTTGGGATACTCGTTTGGTGGCAAAAGCTTAAGCATAGCGATCTCCTTGGGATCCTTTTCGGGCTTTGTGAGGTTGATCGTTATTGTGAGCTCAGCATACGGGCTGGGAGCTTGCCAAAGCTTGTTGCGCGCGATCCTGTCGGTTCTGATATAGTTTGAATCAAGCGCAAGCTTATAGAAATAGTCAGTTGCGGCTTTGATGCCGTCGGTATTTTTAAGTGCATTAAACTTACCGATCACCTGACCGGGCCACTGGGTCATACAGCCCATAATGGCTGTGTCCAAAAGATCACGCTCTGTGAGAGTGTTGTTGGGTAAAAGAAGGGGATATCTTTCCTCATCATTTGCTATCTCATCCATTATCTCGTCCAAAACCGTATGGATAGCCTGCGGTATCTCGCTCACGGCCTCGTCATGCGGTTTGTCAAGAAGTAAAGTGGAGAGAAGCGAATTCCTTACGTAAACTGTATCGTATTCTCCAAAAAGCTTTTTGTCCAGACCGTAATTGATGAGCTTTTCGCAGCACAGAGCGATTTTTTTGTTGTGAAGCATAAAAAATTTGTCCTTACCTGTTGAAAAAATTTAAATATAATGATATAATATTAATAGTGTGCTTGAATATGGGAGGTTTGTCCTCCGGTTCATTCTAACCATTATATTATATAACATTTTTTGAAAAAATAAAAGATGCAAAATATAAAAAATCTGCATTTTTATATAATTTTATTAAATTTTATACTTTCCTGCACTTTTGTAGCGAAAGAAAATGAAAGGACGTTTATTATGAAAGTTTTGGTAACAGGCGGCGCAGGCTTTATAGGTTCTCATACTGTGGTTGAGCTTCTTAACAACGGTAGCGAGGTTATCATTGTTGACAATTACGTTAACAGTAATCCCGAGGTGTTGAACAGGATCCGTGCAATAACGGGTAAGGATTTCCTCTTTTACGAAGCGGACCTCTTGGATAGACCTGCTCTTGAAAAGATATTTGCTGAGAATGAAGGTATTGATGCTGTAATACATTTTGCAGGCCTCAAGGCAGTAGGTGAGTCTGTTCAGCAGCCTATCAGATATTATCATAACAATATTACAGGCACACTCATACTCTGTGACGTAATGTCAAAGTACAACGTAAAGAACATTGTTTTCAGCTCATCTGCAACTGTTTACGGCAGCCCCAAGTGCGTTCCGATTAAGGAGGATTTTGCTCTTTCTACAACAAATCCCTACGGTGAAACAAAGCTTGAGATAGAGAGAATACTCAAGGATATTACTGTTGCAGATAACGAGTGGAGCGTTTCGGTTCTCAGATATTTCAATCCCATCGGTGCTCACGAAAGCGGTATGATAGGCGAATCTCCCAACGGTATTCCTAACAATCTCCTTCCTTACGTTGCTCAGGTTGCTATGGGTAAGAGAGAATTCCTCTCTGTTTACGGCAATGACTACGATACACACGACGGCACGGGCGTAAGAGATTACATCCACGTTGTTGACCTTGCTATTGCACACCTCAAGGCTCTTGACAGAACTCTTAAGGTTAAGGGTATTGACTATTACAATATCGGCACGGGTAACGGCTATTCCGTTCTTGACATCGTAAAGGCTTACGAGGCAGCTTCGGGCAGAAAGGTTCCATACAAAATAGTAGACAGACGCCCCGGTGACATTGGTGAATGCTATGCAGACCCCACAAAGGCAAAGGAGCTTTTGGGCTGGGTTGCAACGAGAGATATTAACAAAATGTGCGTGGACCTTGCTAATTGGCAGGAAAAGAATCCCGACGGATATAATTCATGAGGTAAAATATGTTTACAAAAGAAGATCTTTTAGTACTTGATCAAGTGCCCGTTTTTGGTCAGATATATGACGACACGGAGTATGCAAAGAAAAGATTTATTGAGCTTTACGATCTCTACACAAAGAAATTCGGTGAGCCCGAGTCGTTCTATCTTTTCTCCACTCCCGGCAGAACGGAAATAAGCGGTAATCACACAGATCATAACAACGGTTGTGTTCTTGCGGCAAGTGTCAACCTTGACTCTGCTGCGATAGTAGTTCCCACGGATGACAACATGGTAAATATTTACTCCGTTGGTTATCAGCGCCCGTTCAAGGTTAATATCCTTAACACAAAGCCCGTTGAAGCCGAGAGAGAAACAACGGTTTCATTGGTAAGGGGTGTAGCTGCAAGACTCAACGAGCTCGGTTACAAAACGGGCGGCTTTAATGCTTATATCAACAGCTCCGTAAAAAGGGGTAGCGGACTCAGCTCATCAGCATCCATTGAGGTGCTCATCGGTAAGATATTCTCCCGCTTGTATAATGCGGATAACGAGATCCCCGATGTTGAGATCGCAAAAATAAGCCAGTACGCAGAAAACGTGTACTTTGGTAAGCCCTGCGGCTTGATGGATCAGACAGCTTGTGCGGTTGGCGGAGTTATTTCTATCGACTTTAACGATACAAAGAATCCCATAGTAGAGCAGGTTCAGCTTGATCTTGCGAGCCTCGGCTATTGCCTTGCAGTAGTTGATACGGGTGGCAACCATGCAGACCTTACTGACGATTACGCTTCGGTTCCCAGAGAAATGAAGGCGGTTGCCGCTGAATTCGGTAAGGACGTAATGCGCAGAGTAACAAAGGCAGAGCTTCTTTCAAAGGCGGGCGAGCTTCGCAAAAAACTCGGTGACAGAGCTGTACTCAGAGCATTCCACTTCCTCAATGATAACGACAGAGTTGTTAAGCAGATAGAATGCATCAAGAATGGTGATTTTGATTCATTCCTTAACTACGTTAACAAGTCCGGCGACAGCTCATGGGAATACTTGCAGAATTGCATGACTCCCAAAAATCCCGACGAACAGGGTATCACGCTTGCACTTGCAGTAACAAGAGAATACTGCGAGGGTATGAAATTTGCAACACGCGTTCACGGTGGTGGCTTTGCAGGTACTATTCAGACGTTCCTCCCCATTGAGGAGTTTGAGGGTTATAAGACTGCAATGGAAAGCGTTTTTGGCGAGGGTTGTGTAACAAAGCTCAATATCAGAGGCAAGGGCACTACTTGTATTGAGTAAAAATAAAAACGAAATATGTCTTCGGGGGTGGGTGTAAGTCCCCATCGGCGGTAAAGTCCGCGAGCCACAGTGCATGATACGGTGCAATTCCGTAACCGACGGTATAGTCCGGATGTGAGAAGATATGCCATGGATATGTATTTTCCTGCGGCATCCGAAGTCATTTTTTCGGGTGCTGTATTTTTATTTGGAGGATATTTATGGTAAAAAACGTTAAAAAGCTTACATCATTGGCAATGCTCAGTGCTATTGCCTTTGTTGTTGTGGCATTGATAAGAATTCCTGCGGTTCAATTTCTTAAGTATGAGCCAAAGGACGTAATTATAGTAATAGGCGGATTTATATACGGTCCGCTTGCATCATTGATAATATCGGTGGTTGTTTCTGTAGTTGAAATGGTGACTATCAGCACTGAGGGCATTATCGGTTGCATTATGAATATTATATCGACCTGCTCATTTGCTTGCACGGCATCATTTATTTACAAAAAGAACAGAAGCATTAAGGGTGCTATTGCAGGACTTTTTGTTGCGATAATTGTAGCGTGCTCCGTTATGATGCTCTGGAATTACCTCATCACTCCCATTCATATGGGCTTGGAGCGTGAAGTTGTTGCAGCGATGCTTTTGCCGATATTCTTGCCGTTTAACCTTGTAAAGGGCGCGCTCAATATGGGTATCACACTTCTGGTGTATAAGCCGATAGTAAAAGCACTAAGGCGAGCACGACTGATTGATGACGTCCAAAAGCCTGTTGTTGACACAAAAGCTGTAAATGACTCGCTGGATGCATCATTCGTTGAAGATAACGCTAAAGCAAAACCGTCATTGAATGCAAGAAAGGTCAGCATAGGAGTTTATATTCTTGGTGCATTCCTGATCATTACGGGTGCGTTGTTTATATTGGTGATAAGAGGAATAATCTGAGCTTGGTGCTGAGGGGTATTTTGTAATACCCGAAGGATGATAAAATGGATAAGAAAAAAAGAAACGATATAATAATGGCCGCGATATTCGCATTACTGTTTGTGACAATGGTGTGGTTTATATGGGGGAATTCTACGGTAAGTGGAGAGGAGTCAGGCAGTCTCAGCAAAAAGGTGGTTGACTTCTTAAAACCAATATTTGACCCTGCAAACAAGATCGATTACGACTATTTCCACTATGCGGTAAGAAAATTTGCCCACGGTACGGAGTTTGCCGCTTTGGGAGTGATTACAAGCGGTATGCTGTATTTTGTCGGAAAGCTGGTTCGTATAAGGCTTGTGAGCATGAGGCTCTTAACGGTACTGTTTGTGGCGGTTTGTGACGAATTCCTGCAGAATTTTTCAGGCAGGGGCAGCAGCGTGGTTGACGTTATGATAGATTTTGGCGGAGGTGTATTTGGAATACTCCTCTGGACAGCATTTATTGGTTTGGTGCTGACAGTACAAAAACGTTCTGAAAGAGGATAATGTCAAAATGCATCATATCCGTGCGCTTATACGGCAAATGGGATGAATTTACGACTGTAGGAATATATGGAGGCAAAAATGAGCGACCGTTGCCATTGAATGACGACGTCGTAAAAGATAAGGGGGAATTATGACAAAGATGGAGATCCTTGCACCGGCAGGTGGTACAGAACAGCTTGTTGCGGCGGTAAGATGCGGCGCTGATGCGGTATATCTCGGCACAAGTGGCTTTAATGCAAGGCAGAATGCGCGAAACTTCGGCGAGGTACAGCTTGCTGAGGCGATTGAATACTGCGCACAAAGAAACGTTCAAGTTCATGTGACCCTTAATACACTTATATTTGATAATGAGATAAGCGAGCTGAAAAAGCATATCAAGCAGGTGGCAGAGTGCGGTGCAAATGCAATAATAGCTCAGGATCTTGCAACAGCGAGGCTTGTAAGGGAGTGCTGTCCTGACATGCCGTTGCATGCGTCAACTCAAATGACGGTGCACAATTCGTTGGGTGTTGAGGCGGCAAGGGAGCTAGGATTTTCAAGAGTAGTGCTCGCAAGAGAGTTGACGCTGGATGAAATATCGTCCATTGCAAAAAATACCGACATAGAAATAGAAACATTCATTCACGGCGCACTTTGCACTTGCGTATCGGGTGCTTGTTATCTTTCGGCAATGCTTGGCGGCAGAAGCGGTAACAGGGGAAGGTGTGCACAGCCATGCAGACTCAATTTTACAAACCGTCACGGCAGGGAATACGCTCTTTCGCTGAAGGATATGTCATACGTTAAAAGCCTTCCAAAGCTTATGGAAGCCGGCGTTGCCTCGCTCAAGATAGAAGGCAGAATGAAGCGTCCCGAATACGTTGCGGCGGCTGTTACGGCGGTAAAGAGTGCACTTGACGGTAGAGAGCCCGACATGAAACAGCTTGAAAGCATCTTTTCGAGGGATGGCTTTACGGACGGTTATCTTACGGGTAAGCGCAACGTGTATATGTACGGCAGACGCAAAAAAGAGGATGCACAAGCCTCCCAAAGCGTGATGGGTGAGCTTGCCTCACTCTACAGAGCAGAGCGTCAGTCGGTAAATGTTGGTGCTGAGATATCCGTTCGTGAGAATAAGCCGGTAACGCTTACTGTAAACGACGGAATCAATTTTGTAACGGTTGAGTCCGTCCCTCCGCAAAAGGCTATAAATCGCTCCACAACGAGCGAAGATATTTATAAGGCAATCTCCAAAACAGGCGGCACACCGTTCTTTCTGGAGGGATTAAGGGCGCATTTGGACGATGGCTTGGCTGTTTCGGGTTCAACGTTGAATGCTTTGCGCAGAGATGCACTTGAAAAGCTCCTTGAGCTGAGAAAGCCTGTTCCAAAGAGCTTTAACGATGTTCCGATCGAAATTAAAAAGCACACTCCCGCGGCTAAAAAGGAAGTAAGACTTCGCTTTGAGGATTTTTCATTTGTATCGAAAAACAAGTGCAGATTTGACAAACTGATAATCCCCGTAAAGGAGATATTGTCAAATTCGGGTATTGCAAATAAATATAAAGATAAGCTTATTGCCGAGCTTCCTGCGCTAGTATGGGAAAATGATGTAAACTCTCTTGAGCAGGATATTGAAAGCCTTATGAAAATGGGCATTACGGATGTAATTTGCGCAAATATCGGCACGGCTCATATTGCTCTTGCGCATGGATCTACAGTTCACGGTGATATGGGATTGAACGTTTTGAATTCAGTTTCGCTGGAAGAATACAAAGCTTTGGGTGTAGCGGATATGACTGTGTCCTTTGAGGCGCGCGCTGCAAAGATCAAAA
>SVGF01000092.1 GCA_015056475.1 Clostridiales bacterium | reverse complement strand
TCTGTGGAAAGTGTTGTCTTACCTGTACCGGAAAGGCCGAAGAAGAGAGCTGTGTTTTCACAGTTCATATCTGTGTTAGCGGAGCAATGCATAGAAGCCATGCCGTTCAAGGGGAGGTAGTAGTTCATCATAGAGAACATACCCTTCTTCATCTCACCGCCGTACCATGTGTTGAGGATAACCTGCTCACGGGATGTGATGTTGAATGCTACAGCTGTTTCGGAGTTAAGACCGAGCTCCTTGTAGTTTTCAACCTTTGCCTTTGATGCGTTGTAGCATACGAAGTCGGGCTTGAAGTTTTCAAGCTCCTCAGCAGAAGGAGTGATAAACATGTTCTTTACGAAGTGAGCCTGCCAAGCAACCTCCATGATGAAACGGATAGCCATACGTGAGTCAGCGTTTGTGCCGCAGAATACGTCAACAACGTAGAGCTTCTTGTTGGAGAGCTCGTTGAGAGCGATATCCTTTACTGCGCTCCATGTTTCTTCGCTGCAGGGATGGTTGTCGTTTGCAAATTCCTTAGATGTCCACCAAACAGTGTCCTTGGAGTTTTCGTCCATAACAATGAACTTATCCTTAGGTGAACGGCCTGTGTAGATACCTGTCATAACGTTAACAGCGCCGAGCTCTGTTACCTGACCCTTTTCATAGCCCTCGAGGGAAGGATCGGTCTCTGCCAAAAAGAGTTCCTCAAAAGAGGGATTGTGTACTACCTCAGTTGTGCCGGTAATACCGTAGATGCTTAAATCCAACTTCATATAAATTTCCTCCAGAAAAATATTTAACCTTGTTGTTTTTGATTTTTGTAAAAATCACTGTTATTATGTACCTGCGATGGGCGCGGTAATTTGACTTACTCCACATTTTCCCATCGTAGTATATTATATCATAAGTACAAAAGAATGTCAATAGCAACGGATAAAAATTGTAAAATAAATCCGTGCTGACAAAATTCAACCGTTGTTAGAATTTTTCTCTCCAAACGAGTTATTGTTTTTTTCAGCAACCGTGGTATAATAATTACATTATGGAATGGAGCTCCGCTCCCTTTGATGTAATTATTGAACCATTTGAGGTAGAAACGCGGATAACGCGTTTCATTATGGTATAATAATTACAGAATAAGCGCTGATTCAAAATTAACCTATTGGAGGATATTATGATAAAAATTGGAGAAAAGATCAAAGCATTAAGAAAACAAAAGAACATTTCGCAGGACGTACTTGCAAATTATCTTGGAGTTTCATTTCAGGCGGTATCAAAATGGGAGAATGAAAGCACCCTCCCCGACGTGATGATGATACCTGCGATAGCGTCATTCTTTGGCGTGTCAACGGATGAGCTGTTTGACTTTAATTTGTATGAGGTGGAAAAGGAGGTTGAAAAAATCTGTTACGAAGCATATAAATATCGAGTTGACGACCCTTTAGCATCCGAACGCATTTTGCGCGACGGTTTGCAGAGATTCCCCGGTAACGATATTATATTAAACAATTTGCTCTACACTTTGGACTTTAATACAAGAGCTGACGAGGTAATAACACTTTGTAAAACACTTATTGAATCTACAAAGGATGATTCGGTAAAATATGATGCTTGCCGTTTTCTTGCAACCTGTTATAAAGAAAACGGGCAGAATGATTTGGTCAAGCCTACGCTTGAAATGATTCCGGAAATCTATTTTACAAAATTAGAGCTTGTGGCATCACTTTTAAGCGGTGAGGATAGTTATATTGCCGCGCAGAAGCAAAAATGCATTTCTGCTGATACTTTAGTGGAAATGCTTAAAATATCCGGTGAGTACTTAGCAAGCATAGGTGAGAATGAAAAAGCAAAAAAACAGTTTGATATAGCGCTTAAAGTAATAGAATCTTTTGAGGGAGATTTTGTTGTTGAGGACGTTATTAAAACAAATGTGTATGATGTTTTACAAAAGCAAAAGAGTGATATTCAAAAGCTTTTTGAGAATATAACCACAACGACAACACAAGTATAAAATCGGAGTGGAATATAATCAATGACATTTAATGAACTGACTTGCTTTATAAAAAACAGATTCAAATCCTATATATTTTTAACCTGCTTAAAAGAATTATTTCGCACCTTTCTCAATATACTGTTCCCCATACTGCTATCGAAAGTAATTTCAAACGCTACCGACGGAAACGTGAATGAGGTCCTGACATTTGCAATCGTTATAGTATCAATAAAACTTATTGAATTTGTTGTACTTTGCATTAGTGATATAGGTTTGCAAAGAAATGTCGCAAAAAATAAACACTTATGCAAAATTGAATTTTATAAATACTTTTTTGATAAACCTTTGTACGAATTGGCAGAATTAAAGGTCGGCGACACAAAAGAAAAATTAAACGACGACTTTGAAACAATAACAGCAAAATATACATCAACCTACCCAAGAACTATCACTTCAATAATATCAGCAGTTGCATACTTTGTGTATTTATTTACATTGAATAAATGGATCGCGCTGATATTCTTTTCTATATCACTTATTCAAGTAGTACCTCCCATACTGATACGTAAATATTTACAAGTAAATTATGATGAATGCAGAGATATAGAGGGACAAATAACAGATTTTATAGTTGGTGGTTACAGAGCCTTTTTAATGATCAAATTATACAGACTTAATGATTGGTGGAACAAAAAACTTGCTGAATATCATAAAAAATATGCTAAGATAGGACGAAAAAGTATTTATACCGGTACAACTGAAAGCGTACTTAATGATATTGTCAACAACATTCTGACTTACGTTACTTACGGAATAATAGGCTTACTCGTGCTGAAGAATATCACAACGCTTGACGTAGGTATTCAATCAATAGCCGTATCAGGAAGCGTCTTTGCTTTGGTAAAAAACATTTTTGATATTATTAAGGATATTTCACTAATTAAAACGGCTCAAATCAGAATAGCCGACAAACACACCTATTCTGAAACACAAGAAATCCATATAAGCAAAGGTAATATCAGCATTTCAAACCTGACATTTTCTTATGACGGTAACGATTTGATACACGATTTAAGCTTAACCGTAAACACTCCAAAGATATCCTCTATTAAAGGAGAAAACGGAAGCGGAAAAACTACATTACTCAATCTGATTTCCGGAGTAATAAAAAGCAATGAGGGAAAAATTTCTATTGACGGGCATTCACCGTTGCATTTGTCTTGTACAAATTATCCGAATGAATTATTCTTTTTACCACAGGAGGACGCTGTATTCAATTTTTCCGCGGTAGAATTATTTAATATGGTATTGCCCAATCGTACGGAAGATGCACTTGCGTTATCAAAAAATTTTGGACTAAGTGAAGATTTACTTTATAATTCTACAATAAACAAGTTATCCGGTGGAGAAAGAAAAAAAGTATTTCTATGTGTTGCATTTATAATTGATCCGGTGCTTATAATTTTGGATGAACCCACAAATTCATTGGACGTTCACGGAAAGGCACTACTTAAAGAATTACTGAAAAAAAGATTCGGGCGTACACTTATAGTAACTCACGACGATTTTATAGATGATATCACCGAACAATCTTATGGTATAAGGAGAGGAGAAAAATATGAACAAATATAACAAACGTGTTCTTAATGATTGCGTAAAAGCAGTTTCTCCCTCCGCAGTATTTAATATATCGGATGCGGTTATAGGCTCATTGTTAGCGGTATATACGTCAAGTATTCTTGCAAAATTTGCAGACGCTATTTTTGAGCAGGACATAACGTACGGTATGAGGAATTTCAGTACACTTATCCTTTGTATTCTGATATCATTATTTGTTTTACCGTTATTTGGTACTTTAAAAGAAATTTTCCTTTTTAACAGCGCATTACAGCACAACCGCATGATATACTCAAGATACTTAAACAAAAAATTTGAGGATGCACAACAGTTTACTCAAGGAGAGGTAGAATACCGTCTTGAACAGGATGCAATCGATATGCGCTGTATGTGGTTGGATCTACTTACAAACATCATAGCAACTCCTATTATGCTTATGTATTTGTTATACCATTCCATTCGTATCAGTTTGATATATACCGTGATAATCTTTGTTGTTTCTGCAATAAAACTCTTGATCCCGATAATTACAAAAAAGCTGAATACTAAATACGACAAAGAAGTAAGAGCATATCAAACCCAAGTACGCTCATATGAATTTGAAATACTTGAGCAACCTCACAAAGTTAAACTGTATGGCTTAACAATGCCGTTGCTAGAACGATTTGATCGGATATATTTGAAATATTTCGGTGATACGTTAAGAAAAAGTATTCGCCTTAACGCAATATCTTCAAATCTTTCAGGAGCTCTTGACACATTATGCACCATAATCATCCTTCTTTCAGGTGCTGTTTTGGTTGCGAATAACAAGATGACTGCCGGTGGCATAGCTGCTGCTTTTGGATTTTTATCCATTTTCAATAGTTTTTTTGGAAATATTTCCGCCTTGATAAGAGATTTTCCAATCTTTGGTACACTAGTAGAAAGGTTAAGCATTTTTTATACGGACGAAGAAGATTCATCCGGTGCGGCTGTATCTACCCCCAATAAAATACAAGTAAAATCTCTTTCTTTTGCTTATGGAGAAAAAACAGTCATTGACAACTTGACTTTTACTGTGAATAAAGGTGACAAGGTTGCAATATGCGGACCAAACGGAAGCGGTAAATCAACTTTGATTAAAGTTCTTTGCGGATTATTAAAGAATTACTCAGGAAGCATAAAAATCAACGGACAAGAATTGTCAACATTGTCACCTTTTGGGTGGTATGACAGTATTGCATACACCGAGCAAGACCCTTATCTGTTTCAAATGGGAATACGAGATAATATACACATCGGTAATCTGAATGCATCCAAAGATGAAGTCGACAGTGTAATTCAAAAGCTTGAAATTGAATATCTAATTGAACGTTATCCTCTTGGTGAAAAAATACAGTTATCCGGAGGAGAAAAACAAAAAGTATCAATAGCCCGAGCATTATTAAAAAATACACCTATTATCATAATGGACGAGCCAACAAATAATTTAGATAATGAATCATGCGAATGGTTACAACAATTTATTAAAAATTCTAATAAAACAATCATTTTTGTATCCCATGATTCAAGCCTCATATCTTGTGCAGATCGTATTGTAACGTTATAAAAACTTAACCCCACGGAATCTCTCCGTGGGGTCGATCATTTCATATACCAAGCATCAAAGCTTCTCAATAGTTTCCATGATGTAATCAGCAAATTCTGCGCCTGTGCAGCCAGTATCACGACCTGTAACAACGAGCTTCTTTTCTGTCTGTGTGCAGATCTCAAGAGCCTTGAAAAGACGCTGTGCTTCTGTTACGTAGCCGATGTGCTCAAGGAGCATTGCAGCGGCACGGATGATACTGCTGGGGTCTGCGTACTGTATTCTGCCCTCGTTTACCATACGGATACCTGAGCCGTGGATAGCTTCAAACATGGAGTACTGCTTACCGAGGTTGGAGCTGCCCGCTGTGCCTACGCCGCCCTGGAATTCTGCAGCTTCGTCCGTAATGATGTCGCCGTAGAGGTTGGGGAGAACAACTACCTTAAAGTCTGTACGACGCTTGGGGTCGATGAGCTTTGCTGTCATGATGTCGATGAACCATTCGTCGCATGTGATCTCGGGGTAATCCTTCGCGATATCTCTTGCGATGTCAAGGAACATACCGTCGGTAGTCTTTATGATGTTAGCCTTTGTTACAACTGTAACGCGGTTTCTGCCTGTCTTTCTTGCGTAGTCAAACGCAGCCTTGATGATTCTGTATGAGCCCTCGTAGGTTGTAACCGTGAAGTCGATACCGAGGTCCTCGTTAACTCTCAAGCCCTGGCTACCCATAGCGTATGCGCCCTCTGTGTTTTCACGGAAGAATACCCAGTCAACGCCCTGGGCAGGAATGCTTACGGGACGAACGTTTGCAAAGAGGTCAAGTTCCTTACGCATTGCAACGTTTGCGCTCTCGATATTCGGCCAGGGATCGCCTGCCTGGGGAGTTGTTGTGGGGCCCTTGAGGATAACGTCGCACTTTTTGAGCTCTGCAAGAACGTCATCGGGAATAGCCTTGTTGTGAGCTACTCTGTTTTCGATGGTAAGACCTTCGATATCGATAAGCATTACCTTGCCTGCTTCAATGTCAGCCTTGAGGAGGTACTCAATAACTCTCTTTGCTTCTGCTGTGATTGCAGGGCCAATGCCGTCACCACCTACGATACCGATCTTGATGCAATCAAGAGTGGAGTAGTCAACGAAATCGGACTGAGCCTTCATCTTCTCGATCCTGTCGAGCTGCTTGTTGAGCACCATTTCAATGTGCTTTTGTGCCTTTTGTATGTATTCACTTCTGTCCATAATATATACCTTTGTTGCGGTAAAACGCAACTCCTTACAAAATATTGTTCTTAATAATGACGGCAAACATTTGGCAACGTATCACCGCATATAATATTATAGCATACTTTTGCAATAATTACAATAAGACAATACCGTATTAAGGCAAAATTTTGGTTTTGGAATGAATTTTAAGGGCTTGAGATGGATTTTTACGGAAAATATGTATTTAAATTGAATATTTTTTGTGAATTTTCAAAAAATCAATTGACAAAAAGTTGTATCTGTTGTAGAATATAGACGTATCCATTATAGTATATTATTGGCGAGGTTTACCTTGCCGAGAAAGGTTAAATATGACTAAGAAGCAATTCCTGCTAAAAATGAATATGCGCCTTATAACCATTAATCCAAGGCGTAGAAATGAGATACTCAATCATTACAGATCGGTAATAGATCAAAGTATGGCAAACGGTAACACGGAAGAATCTTCCGTTGAGGCATTGGGCAGTATCAACAGCCTTTGCAGACAGATATTGAGAAAAGAAAAGAGCATTATACTTGTTCCCATACTTTTCTCCATACTCAACGTTATAACTGCAATAATAAAGGTATTGCTTACGCTTGCGATCATTGCGTTGCTCGTTGGTATCATTGGCGTTGCGATCACATGCGGTTATTCTTTGGTTATGTCTACGCTTGAACATTTTATACCGTCCAGTGTACTTTTGTCTTCAAATATGTTCGCCGCAGTATTCAAAGCAGGTGCATGCGTAGTAGTCGGCAGTGCTTTGGTTCTGCTTGTTGTTATGGTCAAGGCTGCGCTTACTGCGATCATCAAAATAATAATCCACTTGGGCAACATGGCTAAGGACGCTATTTATATGATCCAATCAACAAAAATCATGAAGGAGGCTTTTAAAGGTGAAACCGTTGACTAAAATACTGCTCACTCTCAGCGTATCAATGTTTTTTATGGGTGCTGTAATGTGCGGTATAGCTTACATACTCGGCAATACAGACCTTGCAAGACTCGATATTGAAACTGCATATTCCGACAAGGAGTACGTTTCGGATTACGGCGCTACGAACAACATTATTATTACCACCGACAGACACGATATAGTTGTAATTGAATCTTCGCTCGTTACCAACGTTACTTTGAATTTTAAGGAAAACGAATACGATACGTTTGTTATAGAAGAAAATAATAACGTGATAACGGTTACAAACAATTATTTGCAGAACGCATTTGTTAAGTTCTTCTGCTTATTGTTTGACAAAAACAACACCGATGACAGGACGTTTACTGTTACTGTTCCGCTTGGCTACGAGGGTACCATCCACATTGAATCCAAGGAGGGTGACATTGAGGTAAACAGTCTTAACACACTCTCAAAGCTTGAGCTTATAAGCGACGAGGGCGACGTGCTTCTGAATGCACTCAAGTGCACTCAGGCTGACGTTGAGGTTAAGACAGGTGAACTCAGCATTGTTGGCGGCGTTTATGAAACGCTCAATATATTGAACGTTAACCCTGCTCAATATCTGCCCATTGATGAGGTTGACCCCGAGCTCTTGCCTCCCGGTGTAACACCCGTGCCCACAGTTGAGCCTACAATTGAGCCCACAGCAACACCCGAGGCAACGCTTTCACCCATTGTAACTGTTAAGCCTACGGTTGATCCCAACGCAACTGTTGATCCCAATGCAACTCCCGAGGCAACTCTCGACCCGAGTGCAACACCCGAGCCTACCGCAACTCCCGAACCCACACCCAAGCCCACAAAGACTCCCACAGTTCTTGTGGTTGAAGCTGAGTTGACGTTTGACAACGTTGACGTAACTAACCTTAAGGTTACAGCGCATTACACAAACATCGTTGGTTCTATTGCAAGAGGCGAGGGATATTACCTCATAAAGACGAACAATACCGAAACAAGTAATATCGAAAGCAATGGAAACCTCGCGGCTGTTGGATCTGTGACGATCGAACAGTACAACGGTAAGACAGAACTTCATTTCAGATAATTAAACAATTAAACGAGGCATTTGCTCTGCATTCTTAGCGGAGAAAAAACGAACACCACCAAGGATTTTTCTTTGGTGGTGTTTTTCTGTCGGAGTGAACTTATGAAAGGCTCCCTCCGGGAGGGAGCTGGATTTTGCGTAGCAAAAGACTGAGGGAGAGCGCGTGACAATAAAATCCGCGCAAATTGCAAGTCACGCGGGCTCCTTCCACCACTTCGTGGTCCCCCTTCCTCCCGGAGGAAGGCTTTTGCGAGTCATTCCTCTGCGTATAGTGGGTTCGGGCTTCTGCCTGATTATGCGCGGACTGCCACGCGCTATGCTTGCCCCGGACGTAAGCGTCGGGAAAACGGAAAATATAACACTAATTGATAATTCTTCTCTCAAAATGCGTTATTGAAATTTTGATAAAATTACAGTATAATATAGGTGTCGACAAAAGAAATGCTTTGCAAAGCAATCACCTGCACAAGGAGAAAAAAATGAAACTTGCAATTGGGGAAAATATACGTGATTTCCGAAAGAAAAACGATTTAACGCAAGAAGCACTTGCCGATCGCTTGGGTGTAACATATCAATCTATCAGCCGTTGGGAAAATGGAACAACCTATCCAGACCTTGAACTGATTCCTGCCATCGCCGAGGTGTTTACAGTTACGGTTGACGAGCTTCTCGGGATGCCTCAAATTGAAAAAGAAAAACGCGCCGTGGATACATTTGACGAGCTTCGTCGTGAGTGTATGAAAAGAGATTACGATGCTGATAAAATCGTAACCATTCTTCGTGATATTCGCAGAAATTATCTCAACAGTGATTCTGCATGGCGTCCTTGGAGTGAAGGAAACGAACGTG
>SVGF01000091.1 GCA_015056475.1 Clostridiales bacterium | reverse complement strand
AACGAAGGCTTTAAAATAAGAGAAGTATTTGAAGTTGGTGATTGCGGCGAATTCCCGCCGCAGAATTACGACGGTGAATTCTGGAAAAAGCAGGAGCCAAAGGGATTCTCCATTTACGTTGACAAGGAAACAAACGAGAGGGTAAAAAATTGGAAAGATCCTCAGAAGGTATGGCTTTACGGTTATTTCTATTGGGACTGGGCTGATGCATCATCCCAGATATTGAGAGTTGAGCCCCGTTTGCGCAGAATATTTATGAAGCACCCCTCTCACTACGGTGTGAGAAAGGATGCCCCCATCAGATTCGTAAACGTACTTGAGGAATTGGACTATCCGGGTGAATACTACATCGACAGAGAAAAAATGATGCTCTACATCTATCCCTTGGATGATGATAATGCTCCCAGAATCACTATTTCCATGGATGAATATCCCCTCATTGACGGAAACGAAGTTGAATACGTTACTATTGAAGGTATTACATTTGAGTGCACAAAGAGTGACGCTATCAAAATAAACGGTAATAATTGCAGTATAATGAACTGCACGATAAGAAACGTATTCTCCAGCGCAATTCAGATGAACGGCCACGATAACGTTATATACGGCTGCGACATTTCTCACACAGGTGGCAGCGGTATTGCAGTTAATGGCGGCGACAGAAAAACTCTGACACACGGCAACAACGTTATCGAGAATAATTTTATTCACGATTGGTCCGAGGTAAAGAGCACTTATACTCCGGGTATATCAACAAACGGTTGTGGTAACATAATTTCACACAATGAATTGTGCAATGCGCCCCACATGGCTATAGGATACAGCGGCAACGAGCACATTATCGAATATAACTATATGCACGAGGTAGTTTTGCACTCTGCAGACGCCGGCGCGGTATATTCCGGCAGAGATTGGACAATGTACGGCAACGTTATGCGCTACAACGTACTCGAAAACGTAGGCTCGGATGAATTCAAGCCCTGCGGTATATATTGGGATGACACACTTGCAGGTCAGACCGCGTATGGCAATTTGCTTATCAACGTAAGAGGTAACGGATTCCTTGTTGGCGGCGGTAGGGATAACACTGTTGTGAATAATATTATTTTGAATTCCGACATTCCGATACATTTTGATGCAAGAGCAAGGGATGCTATCACAAAGAATGGCTGGTACACGTCCGGTCGCGACAAAAATTGCGGTACTTGGCAGGGATTGGCATCATTCAGAAAGAACAGCGAGGCCTTTGCACAAAAATATCCGCAGGTTATGGATATTCATAATGATTTTGACAATATCGATGACCCCAATTTCTGTATGAATCCATCAAACGCGCTCGTTAAGAATAACGTTTTGGTTTATACGGACAGACCCGACATCGCAACACTTTTGGGTGATGGAGTTGAAAGATTCGGTAAGGTTGAATATAACTTAAGCTTTGCAAGTGCAGATGAATGTCTTGATAATGACGATGGCTCTTACAAGCTCAAGGACGAGGTACTGGCTCAGCTTGATAATTTTGAGCCCATCCCCGTACAAAGAATAGGAAGATACAAGGAATAATATGAGATTTATATCATGGAACGTAAACGGATTCAGAGCCGTATTGACAAAGGGCTTTGAGGACTATTTCAAAAGCATTGATGCGGATATTTTTTGCATACAGGAAACAAAAATGCAACAGGGTCAGGCGGAATTTGCTCCCGAGGGATATTTTTGCTACTGGTTCAGCGCCCAAAAGAAGGGCTACTCAGGTACGGCAATATTTTCTAAAATTGAGCCGTTGTCGGTAAGCTACGGACTTGGTGAAAAGCATATTGACGAGGGTAGGGTAATAACGTTAGAATTTGAGAATTTCTATTTTGTGGGAGCATACGTACCCAATGCACAAAGAGAGCTTGCAAGGCTTGATTACAGAATGGAATTTGAGGACGATATGAGGGAATATCTCTCAACTCTCGACAAAACAAAGCCCGTGGTGTATTGCGGTGACCTGAACGTTGCTCACAATGAGATAGACCTTAAAAATCCAAAATCAAACATCGGCAATGCGGGCTTCTCATACGAGGAGCGAGGTAAAATGACAGAGCTTCTTGATGCGGGCTTTACGGATACGTTCAGATATCTGCATCCGACCGAAGAAAAATACTCGTGGTGGAGCTACATGTTCCACGCAAGAGAAAAGAACGTTGGATGGAGAATTGACTACTTTATTATTTCTGACAGTCTTCGCGATAAGCTTGTTAATGCCGATATACATACTGACGTAATGGGAAGTGACCATTGCCCGGTTGAGGTAGTGCTTGAATTGTAAGCAGTATATAATTGCGCAAAATCGGTAGAGGAGTTATCTCCTTTACCGATTTTTTATTTTCATAATTTACCGCTTTTAGTTTCACTTGATCGGGCAAAATAGATTTGAGCAGAGGCTCAAAAATATTAAAGGAGTAAATTATGAAAACGAAAAAGCATCCATCGGAGGAAGCGTTTTTAACCAATCCCGTTGCATCCGCAACTGACAGGACGGGATTTGCGGTGACAGTTCCGCAAACTCAATTCAACGCTGAGGAATTATCGGATATGTTTGGTGACATTCCGATAACACAGCACTTGAGCACGTCCGATGACGGAATACGCCACTACCCTAAGAAAAGCTCCAGAAAACAAAGGAAATGACCCCGGCTATAACACCGTGAGTGAGCTTGAATAAAACTGCCTTAATCGGCTTTTTACCATCGGCAATATACGAATTGATCTGAAGATTGACACAAGCACCGCCCCACGACGTGCAAAAGCTTATGAGCGCCATTTTTATAGGGAGCATAACAGCAGCATCCGAAACAAGAGTGCAACCGACGGATATTTCAAGTATTGCAGCAGTCACCATTTGGAAAAAGCTTGACACGGGGAGCAATTCTATTATACCCATTATAACTCTGAATACGACAACGTAACCGCATACTGATATCATTGCAGAGCTTGCCTTGTCAACCGAGGCTTTGAGTATTGCTCCAAGACTTTGCTTTTTTGATTGGCTGATGGGTGGCGGTATGTGATCAGATGTTTTTCTGCCGACGGAAAACATTACAAACGTTATTACGTATGCAGTATAGTGCATCAGCAAAAGCATAACACCACTAAAAACGTTTGAGAGCATCCCCTCCCCCACAGTTGCAATTAAAAACATGGGGGAGCAAAGGGATGCCATCCCTGCATATAGAGAAAGCTCATCTTCATCTATTTGACCGTTTTTATACGATTGATCGACAGCCATTGCGCCTATTGGATAGCCCGAAACTGCGCCTATCAATATACACCTAAATGCATATGTGGGTATTTTTAGAAAACCTGATAGCTTTCTTAAAAGCTTTCCACATTCCCCACCTGTATAAAGCATTGTGATTGCAGATGAAAGTATCGCAAACGGAAAGAGCGATGGCAAAATGCTCCTTGCCCAGACGTTGAGCCCCTCGCGGGCTGAATTGATCACTACCTTTGGAAACATCAACAAGGGTATGATCAACAACAATGGAAGAAATTTTAGTTTTTTCACTAAAAGCCTCCGAAAATAAAAAAATCGGTACATATTTATATGTACCGAAAGCTTTTATTATTCCTCGTATTCTTCTGCATCATCCTCTTGAGCAGTTACAGCGTTTAATTCCTCCATAAAGCTTGCAAACTCAGCTTTGCTCTCGGCAAGCTCCTCGCAGATCTTTATGTTCTTTGCGGCAAGCTCGTCCATTTTGTGAGCAAGGTATTCGTACGTGCCGTTTTTGAGCTGTGATACTGCGTTTTCAGTATCGTTCATGAGCTTGGGATCGGACGTTTCAAGTGCAACATCACCATTGTCGTCGGTAATGAGGTATTCATAAAGCTCGGACTTGGATGCTTCCATTTCTTCGTTTATAGCGATGAGATTGTTTGATATCTCGTCCATTTTGGAAGACAAATAATCGTAAGTGCCCGCCTTGAGCTCGTCAACCTCATTCTGAGCCTGCTGAAGGATCTGTCTGCTCTTGACATATGCATTCTTTGTGATGTCGCTCTGATCGACCATTTTGCTTGCTTGTCTTTCAACGTCATCAAGCAAACGCTGTGCTTCCTGCTGAGCTTCGATTATGAGCTTATTCTTTTCTGCTCTTAAGTGGTTTGCCGCCTGGAGCTCCTGCGGAAGCTGACGCTTCATTTCGTCAAGAATATCCAAAAGCTCGTCAAGATTAACCAATGATTTTGTTTTTACTATAGGGAGCTGACCCTCAATGAGTATGTCCTCCACTGTGCTGATAAGATCTATTACGTTCATATATATTCCTCTTTTTATTTTTTCGTTCGTTGTTTTATCTGCTCGCTGACGTCATCAATAATAGCTTCGGGGAGCATATCAGTAACGTCGCCGCCGAGCATGCATATCTCCTTAACTATGCTTGAGCTCAAATATGAATATTTGTAGCAAGTAACCATGAACATAGTTTCTATTTCTTCATCAAGCTTGCGGTTTGTAAGCGCCTGCTGGAATTCATACTCAAAGTCGGAAACGAATCTTAAGCCCTTAACGATAATTTTTGAATTATGCTGATGCATAAAATCCACAAGAAGGCCTTGGAATTCCTCAACCTCGATATTATCTACCCAGCCTACGGATTCCACCGATCTTAAAATAAGCTCTCGCCTTTCCTCGAATGTAAACATAGGCTTTTTACTTTGATTTTTTACTACCGCAACGATGACCTTATCAAACATTTTTGATGCGCGCTTGATAATATCAAGGTGACCTTTTGTGATCGGGTCAAAGCTACCCGGATAAACTGCTATTCTCATAATAATTCCTCTCTTTACAAAGGATTCAATGGATCTTTAACATAATAAACGATGATCTGCCGTATTTTCTTTCGTCAACGATCTCATAACACTCGGGAACGGCGTCAACTATGGAGTTTTTTGCCTCAAACTGAATAATTACTGTACCGTTTTGTGCCAGAAGATCGTTTTGAACGATGAGCTCAAGCGTTTTTTGCTCAAAACCCATATTGTACGGTGGATCTATAAAAATATAATCGTATTTTTTGCCTTTAAGAAGATTCAGCGCAATTACAGCATCGTTTGACATAACGACAAGCTCACTGCCACAGCCCAGCTTTTGGGCATTTTGGCGGATGACGTTTAATGCGGGGCGCGAGTTTTCGATCACAACGGCATTTTTTGCACCTCGGCTCAACGCTTCAAACGCTACGTTGCCCGTGCCTGCAAAGACGTCACAAAAGCTTGAATTTATAATTCTGTCACCGATTATGTTGAACAGCGCTTGCTTCATCATATCGGGTGTGGGACGGGTAGCCATTCCCTCTACCGAAAAGAGTGTTCTGCCCTTCCATTTGCCTGCATTTATTCTCATCAGTATACCCTCTAAGAATTACTTACCCAAAAGGAGCTCGTAGATTCTGTCAAGCTCATCCTCACCAAAATACGCTATTTCTATTGAGCCCTTCTTTGCACCGTAATTTACGCGAACCTTTGTCTGAAGCTTCTGCTCAAGATTCTGCTCTATATCGGCAATAAATATGGGCTGAGGCTTCTTTTCGGGCTTTTTGGGCTCGGCGGGCTCTGCTTTTATCTTAGCGATATACTGCTCTGCCTGACGAGTGTTCATACCTCTTGAAAGGATCTCGTTTGCATACTTTATCTGAAGCTCCTCTTCATCAAACGAGCACAAAAGCCTTGCCTGACCGGGTGGAAGCACTCTTTCGGAAACGAGCTTTTTGACAGGCTCCGGCAATGAGAGCAATCTTACAGTATTTGCTACTGCCGGACGGCTCTTGCCCACGCTCTGTGCAACCTGCTCCTGAGTGAAGTTGAACTCATCCATGAGTCGCTGCATGCCCTCGGCTTCTTCAATTGTGTTGAGGTCCTCTCTTTGGAGGTTATCGATAAGCGCAACTACAGCGGTCTGCTGCTCGTCATAATCCTTTACGATAGCGGGGATATCGCTTACGCCTGCAAGCTTTGCGGCTCTCCATCTGCGCTCGCCCGCAATAAGCACGTAACGATCACCCACCTTGCGCACGATGACGGGATTGATGATGCCGTGAGTTTTAATTGAGTCAGCCAAAACGTTGAGGGCTTCCTCATCAAAAACCTTTCTGGGCTGTGATTTGTCGGGGTCTATGTCGTTCCACTTAAGGACAGTATAATCGGGATTTTCTTTTACGTTTGTTTCCTCGGTAACGGTTATTGCTTCGTCAAAAAGCACGTTGAGGCCCTTGCCGAGGGAGCTTTTCTTTTTTGTTGCCGCCATTGCTGTATTTCCTTTTTAATTATTTTTAAGCGTTATGTTTTCTTATTAACTCGTTTGCAAGATCCATGTAAGCCAAAGCGCCGCTACAGTCGGGTGAATAATCAAATATTGACTGACCAAAGCTGGGAGCTTCGCCCAAACGGATATTTCTTGGAATAACCGCCTCAAACACGTTACCCTTAAAATTGTTTCTTACTTCCTCTACAACCTGAACGGAAAGGTTTGTGCGCTTATCAAACATTGTAAGCAACACGCCCTCAACCTGAATATCGGGGTTGGAGCTCTTTTTAACGAGGTTTATTGTCTGCACAAGCTGGCTCAAGCCCTCAAGCGCAAAGAATTCGCACTGGATAGGCACTATAACGCCCGTACAAGCGGTAAGGCAGTTTAGCGTTAAAAGCTCAAGGGACGGAGGACAGTCGATAATTATGTAATCGTAATCATCCTGAACGGGCTTTAACGCTTTTTTGAGCACCTGCTCACGAGATTTCATCTTGGCAAGGTCAAGACCTGCGCCTGCAAGGTCAATATTTGCAGGGAGAATTTTGAGATTCTCGCACTCGGTATTGATGATGGCGTTTGCCGCAGGCTCGGAATCGATGAGCACGTCATACAGCGAGGACTCTAACGAAGGCTTGAAAATGCCCAACCCTGTTGTGGCGTTACCCTGCGGGTCGGCATCCACTAAAAGAACCTTTTTACCCAGCGAAGCTAAGCCTGCGCCCAAATTTACTGCGGTGGTGGTTTTACCTACCCCGCCTTTTTGATTTGATACTGCAATAATATGCGTCATCTTGAAATTTCCTTTCGTTATGCATCCAATCGCCTTGCAACCACTCTTGCGGGTGCGCCGTCAGCGTCTTTAAGCCTTATGGGAAGGCATATCAATTCGTATTTACCCTCAAAAACGTCGTTAAGATACAACGCTTCAACGGCAATACGCTCGTTATTTTCAAAAAAAGCAGTATGAACAGCCGCCGCTTGGTCGTACTTGGAGATTGCAAGATAGTCCGTACCGACGAGGAGTATTCCCCTCTCGTCAAAGAACTTGACTGCAGAAACGTCCAAGCCGACAAAATCCTTGCGGAATTTGGGTTCAAAGCCGATGGTGGTGTTATCGGTCTTGATTATGAGCCTTTTTGTGCCCTCGGGAATGTTCAAGCCGCAAAGGTCGTTATAGGTTATGATGCTCTTGTTGAATATCTCAACAACGTAACATTCACCCATAAGAAGGTCAAGGTCAAGCTGATGTATTCTTTTGCCGTTATTGTTAAAATGGTAAGGAGCATCAACGTGCGTAGCGGAATGGCAGCCAATGTCGAGCCATGACTCATTATAGCCGTCACCCTTGTCCACGGACTTTCTGATTATCCTTGAAAACGGCGAAGCATCGTTGAACGACGGTATATTTTCATCCACAGCGATGCTGAGATCTATCCACTGTGACATATTTATCAGATATTGAGGTAGCTCTTGATGTCAGCCACTCTGTTAAGATTCTCCCACGGAAGCTCAACGTCTTCTCTGCCGAAGTGACCGTAAGCTGCTGTCTGCTTGTAGATAGGTCTGCGCAGATCAAGATCGTTGATGATAGCTGCGGGACGAAGGTCGAACAACTCGTTTACGCAAGCTGAGATCTTTTCGGGGCAAACGTGATTTGTGCCGAACGTTTCGACGAGAACGGAAACGGGGCGAGCCTTACCTATAGCATAGGAGATCTGTATCTCGCACTTATCTGCAGCACCTGCAGCAACGATATTCTTTGCAACCCAACGAGCTGCATAAGCTGCGGATCTGTCAACCTTTGTGGGGTCCTTACCTGAGAATGCACCGCCGCCATGACGTGCGTAGCCGCCGTAGGTATCAACGATTATCTTTCTGCCGGTAAGACCTGAGTCTGCATGAGGTCCGCCAAGAACGAATCTGCCTGTGGGATTTACGAGATATTTTATATTATCATCCCTGAACTGCTCGGGAATGATGGGCTTTGCAACGAATTCAATGATATCTCTTTCGATCTGCTCGTGTGTAACGTTTTCACCGTGCTGTGAAGAAATGAGCACGCAGTCGATACCAATGGGAGTGTTGTCCTCGTACTTGATAGTAAACTGTGTTTTGCCATCGGGACGAAGATAGGGCAAAATGCCGCTCTTTCTGACTTCTGTCAATCTCTTTGAAGCCTTATGAGCAAGGTAGATGGGCATTGGCATGTACGTCTGAGTTTCGTTACAAGCAAAGCCGAAGACCATACCCTGATCACCTGCGCCGATCTTGTCGATCACATCATCGGCAGACTGTCTTATTTCCAATGAGTTACCTACGCCCATGGCGATATCGCCGCTCTGCTCATCAATTGTTGAAATAACGGCGCAAGTATCAGCATCAAAGCCGTACTTTGCTCTTGTGTAACCAATATCTCTTACTGTATCGCGAACTAATTTCTGAATATCAACGTAGCAATTTGTTGTGATCTCGCCCATTACGAGCACAAGACCTGTTGTGCAGGCTGTTTCGCACGCAACTCTTGCCATAGGATCCTTTTGATAAATTGCGTCGAGCACTGTATCGGAAATACAGTCGCACATTTTATCGGGATGGCCCTCTGTTACTGATTCAGAAGTAAAAAGGTATTTTCTCATATAAAATCTCTCCTTTGAGTTAATCTGCTATTTTGGCTGATTATATACTTATATCATTATACTATTATAGCATATTTCTTTAAGTCTGTCAAATGGATTTTGCGGAATTAGTGGATTTTTTGAATATTTCCTACATAGTATCTGTTTATCGGCAAAAAAGCACACGACAAAAAAGCAGAATGGAAAAATATATCCATTCTGCTACAATTTTATTACAATGTCAATTTATAGTTGATCATCAAACGGTTATATTGTCCTTATTTCTTGCACCGCATTATGCTAACGGGCACGCGCGATAACGAAGTTATAGCGTGTGCCCGTTAACTAAGTTTGCCCTTATGGGCAAGTGAAGTTTACTGCGTAAGTGAAGTTATCCTTTGGATAGTGAAGTTTTACCTACGGTAAAGTTGGCAAACTTAACTTCACTTGTACGTAGTACAAACTTCA
>SVGF01000090.1 GCA_015056475.1 Clostridiales bacterium | reverse complement strand
TCAAGCTTAACACCCATGTAGTCAAGACCGTCAACAGCCCATTCTCTCATGTACATGATGTTCTCACCAACGCCTGCTGTGAATACGATAGCATCAACACCGTTCATTGCAGCAGCATAAGAACCGATGTACTTTTTGATGCTGTAAGAAAGCATCTTAACTGCAAGCTTAGCTCTCTCGTTACCCTCGTTGATAGCGGCTGTGAGATCTCTGAAGTCGCTGCTTACGCCTGAAACACCGAGCATACCGGACTTCTTGTTGAGGTAATTATCAACTTCCTTTGTTGTCATGCCTCTCTTTTCCATAAGGAGGGGAACGATGGCAGGGTCAATGGAGCCTGTTCTTGTGCCCATGGGAAGACCGTCAAGAGGAGTAAGACCCATTGTTGTATCTACGCACTTGCCGTATTCAACAGCTGCAATGCTGGAGCCGTTACCGATGTGGCAGGTAATGACCTTAAGCTCTGTTGCAGGCTTGCCCATGTACTTTTCAACCTGCTTGGAAACGAATCTGTGAGATGTGCCGTGGAAGCCGTACTTACGGATGCCGAATTCCTCGTAATCCTCGTAGGGAACTGCATACATGAATGCGTAATCGGGGATAGTAGCGTGGAAAGCTGTGTCAAATACCGCAACGTTGGGTGTGTTGGGCATAAGGTTGATACAAGCCTCAATACCCATGAGGTTTGCAGGATTGTGGAGAGGTCCGAGCGGAATGCACTCTCTGATAGCATCGATAACTGCATCTGTTACGAGAACGGAGCCTGAGAACTTGCTGCCACCGTGGAGCACTCTATGACCGATAGCGTTGATTTCTGCAAGATCGCTTACAACTGCGTATTCGCCCTTTGTGAGAACGTCGATAACTGCTGAAATAGCGTCGAGGTGTGTAGCCATAGGGATAGCAGCCTCGTAAGTGTCCTTACCTGCAGCCTGATGCTTGAGCTTGCCGTCAATACCGATTCTTTCGCAAAGACCCTTTGCAAGGATCTCCTCTGTTTGTGTGTTAAAAAGCTGGTACTTCAAAGAAGAACTACCGGAATTTATAATAAGAATCTTCATAGTTTAAGAAATATCCTTTCGTTATTACTTCATCTGAGCCTGGATAGCTGTGATAGCTACAACGTTTGCAACGTCCTCAGCGGAGCAGCCTCTGGAGAGGTCGTTAACGGGAAGTGCAACGCCCTGGCTGATAGGTCCGATAGCCTCAGCCTTAGCAAGTCTCTGAACGAGCTTGTAAGCGATGTTACCTGCGTTAAGGTCGGGGAATACCAATACGTTAGCCTGTCCTGCAACCTTGCTGTCGGGGCACTTTTTAGCTGCAACGGATGCAACGAGTGCAGCGTCAGCCTGGAGCTCACCGTCAAGGTCAAGCTCGGGAGCCTTTTCCTTAGCGATCTGTGTAGCAAGCTTAACCTTGTCTACGCCCTCGCCCTTACCTGAGCCGAGTGTGGAGTAAGAAAGCATAGCGATCTTGGGCTCCATTTCGCAAAGAACCTTTGCGCTGTCAGCAGCTGCAATAGCGATCTCTGCGAGTTCTTCAGCTGTGGGGTTGGGGTTGAGTGCACAGTCAGCAAAAATGAACGTGCCGTTGTTGCCCATTTCACAATTCGGAACTTCCATTACGAAGCAGCTTGAAGCTACCTTGATACCGGGACGAGTCTTGATGATCTGCAAAACAGGTCTCCAAACGTCCTGTGTGCTTGTTACAGCGCCGCAAACCATACCGTCGCAGTCACCGCACTTAACCATCATTGTACCAAAATAAGTGGGCTTGTCAAGAAGCTTGTTTGCTTCTTCGATAGTCATACCCTTATTCTTTCTGATCTCGTAGAGTGCTTCAGCATAAGCAGCTCTCTTTTCGCTTGTTGCAGGGTCAACGATGCAAACGCCTTCCAAATCAATACCGAACTTTTCGATATCCTCTTTCTTACCGAGAAGAACTGCATTAGCAAAGCCCTCCTTCTGCGCGATAGCAGCAGCCTTAACTACTCTCTCGTCGTTACCCTCAGGAAGAACGATAGTCTTCTTGTTCTGCATAGCTCTTGCTCTGATAGAATCAATAACTCCCATTTTCTTACCCGCCTTTATTCCAATATGAAATAAGGCAATCCTTTCTTAGAATTTCATAAGTATTTCAAAGTGCCCATAAACGGACACAATTATTCATTTCATATTATATTATACACCAAAAGTAAGATTTTAGCAAGCATAAAATTCCCGTACGTGCCAAAAGATTTGAAAAAGCAAAGCATTTTCCCCGCCGTTAGCAAAAAAGCAGTTTATGCGTTTGTAATTCTACCTGTAGTTGAATAAACTCGCTTCGTCGGTTATTGCAAACGACCGGGACAAGTGTTATAATTTAAGTAGAATAAACTCACTTTATCGGTTATTGCAAATAAATTTATACAATGATATAATAATCACAAAGCGCGCTACAAAATATAATTACTTAGGAGGATAAATTATGAACATTGGTAATAAAATAAAAGAATTAAGAAAGCAACGCGGTATTACGCAGGAGCAGTTGGCTGACAGCATTGGCATTTCGTTTCAGGCGGTAAGCAAATGGGAAAACAACATTGCCCTGCCCGATATTACGTTAGCACCAATTCTGGCAAGCTATTTTGGAGTATCAATGGACGAGCTTTTTGATTACGATTCAGAGAAAATTCAGGATCACGCTCTTGCCATTGCAAAGGAAAGCTGGAAATATCGCGAAACAAATTGGGAAAAGGCAAGAAATATCATCGACGAAGGATTAAAAAAATATCCCGACAACGATATTCTGTTATTAAACAGACTTTACGTTATGAATTGCGAAGAAACTCCCGACGAGGTAATTGAGATAGCTTCAAAAATAATTGATTTTTCCAAGGACGATGCAAACAGATATGACGCTTGCGGATTTCTGGCAAGCGCATACAAGCAAAAAAACGACATTGAAAGCACAAGAAAGGCGATCGATCTTATTCCCGACATACGGTTTTCCAACCTCAGCACAAGGGCTGTGCTTCTTGAGGGCAAAGAAAAATACGACGCCGCTTGCGATGGATATCTTGAAGCATTGTATTCATTGATGCAGTCAATAGATATTATTTCGGATTGCAACATAAAAAACGGGAAGTATTCACTTGCCAAAGATACGTTGGAAAACGGAATGAAGGTTCTTACCGCGTTGAACATAAGAAACGATTGGTACGGCTTTGGTGAAAAATTCAGAGAGAAGCTTTCAAAACTAAAGAATAAAATATAACAAAACGGCACTTAAGGTATAAACTTAGGTGCTTTTGCATTGGAGGTCAACCGTGGAAGAAAAGCGTATTTACACTAAAAACAGCACGTATCAAAAACTTGAGGTACTCAAAACTAACCGCAACAAGCGTTACCGCTACAACGAGTTTTTGGTTGAGGGGGTGCGCAGTCTTAACGAGGCGGTGAAGAATAATTGGAATATAAAACATTTTATATACAACAAGAATTCGCTGTCAAGTTGGGCAAGGGATATGATACGTACCGCAAAAACGCAAGAAAACTACTGCTTGACCGAGGAATTATTAAAGGAGCTGAGTGGTAAAACCGACTGCTCGGAGCTTATGGCTGTGATCGAAATGAGAGAGGACGATCTGAACAGCGTAAAGCTTTCAAGCGATCCGTTCATAGTTTTATTTGACAGGCCCTCAAACAAGGGCAATCTGGGAACGATGATACGCTCTTGCGACGCGCTGGGCGCAGATATGCTTATCGTTACGGGGCACTCGGTTGACCTTTACGATCCTGAGGTTGTGGTATCTGCAATGGGCTCGTTTTTTAATATGAGTGTCGTAAGAATAGCAAACAACAACGATCTGTTTGGTTATATAGACAAATTAAAGGCAAAATATCCCGATTTTGTGGCTGTCGGCACTACCGCACACAGCCAAACGCCTTTGTATGACGTTGATATGACTCGCCCTCTGATGCTTATGATGGGTAATGAAACGATGGGGCTTAACAAGACATTTAAGGAGTATTGCGATATTTTGTGCACGATTCCAATGAGTGAAAATTCGTACGCGTCTTCGTTTAACGTGAGCTGTGCGGCGTCGGTCTTGATGTATGAAGTGACGAGGCAGAGGGAGATAGAATAAAAAAAGATTCCGTAAAGGTATAATTGTCATACAAAAGATTCCCCCACAGATTATCAAAAGTCTGTCGGGGGGAATTTTTATTTTGTTATGTTCGATAAATTGGAATTTGTTTAACAAAAAGTACTATCTATAAACTCGATAAAAGGCTTCTTATTTACCTTGTCCGTATTGTTAATATACCAACTGAAAGATTCTTCCAGACCGTATTCTAATGGTATTACTTCGTCCATAAGTTCATACTGTGAAGAAACATCCAAATAGTACTCATATGCATAGAAGCTGAAATACTTTCTCTGTTCAATATCTTGATGAACATTTACAAATGTTGCTTGTTTTCCTGCAACTTTATAACAGAGTTCTACCCACTTACGAACAGAAACTGTATCTTTATTTCCAACATTAAAGATATGCTGTGACGGCTTAAGTTCTAATAGAATATCAATGAACCTACATAAATCATGGACATGGAAGAACTGCAACTTCATATCCCCATCTTTAGGCAAATAGAATTTCCTGTCAGCCAATGCACAATCAAAAACAAAGGATTCTCTGTATACATTGTTCATTTGACCATACAAATACGGTGGTCTTAGAATGTATGCATTGGGATTCTTTTCCAGAAGCGCATTTTCTGCTTCTATTTTATCTGTTCCATACTTGCCCCAATATTTATTTACAGCCAAAGTGGTATCTTCCTTGAAAGGTTGAGTTTCATACTCGGGATATACAGCACTGGAACTGATTAGAATATAATCATTATACTCACCCAAAGCGTCCAGTAACAATTCCACATCATTGGAAGTATATGCTGTATCGATAACAGTATCAAACTTATATTCACGAAGAATTTCACCAAGATTATGTCGGTCTGCCTCAATTAGTATTACACCTCGGGATTGTTCTTTGCTGTTTCGATTTAGCACATACACTTCATCGCCCTTGGCCACATAGTATTCTGCAATATATCGACTAACAAATACTGTACCACCTGTTACAAGTATCTTTTTCATTTTACACCCTCCTTCAAAAAGCTCGTTGACCTTATTATATTCTACTACCCAATTTTGACAGTGCCTGGCGGATAAGCTCGGAGCTTGTTTTGCCGTTGGTATCCTTAAGCGCCTGCTTTGCTTCGTTTGATGCAAAACCGAGTGCGATAAGTGCCTGCAAAGCTTCGGTGTAGATAGGATCGTCGTTTACGGTGGTTTCTGCCGCGCTCATTTCATCAAGTGCAGTTTTATCCACCTTGCCCTTGAGCTCAAGCACTACCTTCTGCGCGATCTTTGGACCAACGCCATTTGCACGGGCTATGGCACGGTAGTCGTTTTCTGCAACTGCCTTTACTATCTCTCTGGGAGAAAGCACGGAAAGAATTGCTATTGCCGCCTTTGGGCCTATTCCCGAAACGGATATCAATCGCTGATATATTTTCTTCTGTTCCTTATCGATAAAGCCAACAAACTCGTGAGCATCTTCCCTGACTATCAGGCTGACGTAGAGCTTTATTATCTCGCCTTTTTCGGGCATTGCCGCAAGCACGCTGTTTGGCGCGCTGACCTCGTAGCCAACGCCGCCCGCCTCGATTATTATTTTATCTTCATCAATTCCTTGATAAACACCTTTTATGTATGAATACATTTTTATCTCCTGTAATTTATCTGCCGTTTGCCCTTATCATTCCCGCATTGTTTACGTGAGTTATTGCTATTGCAAGTGCGTCCGCCGCATCGTCCGGCTTTGGTATCTCTTTGAGGTTGAGTATCGTTTTTACCATAAGCTGTATTTGCATCTTCTCTGCTCTGCCGTAGCCTACAACCGCCTGCTTTGCCTGCAAAGGCGTATATTCGTAAAGCGGTATGCCTGCCGCCTTTACCGCAAGAAGTGCAACGCCTCTTGCCTGTGCAACGGATATTGCAGTTTTTACGTTCTTATTGAAGAAAAGTTCCTCAATGCTTACCGCATCGGGCTTATACTTTTGAAACATAGCATTCAGCTCGTTCCATATCTGGAGAAGCCTGTCACCGTCATTCGTGTGCGCGGGAGTATCGATTACTCCGTAATCAAGCACCTTAAAGCGGTAACCGTCACTCTCTATCACTCCAAAGCCCATAAGCGCAAGCCCCGGGTCTATCCCTATTACAACCATATCAATCTCCGTGTGCCTCGGTGGTGGGGATGCCCCTTGCAGCTATCATCTCGCAAAGCCTGTTGCTGTGCCCTGCACCTATAACCAGCACAATATCACCATCTTGCGCAGTCTGCTCAATGTAATCAGCAACGTCCTCGTATTTTGGCATATACTTTGCGTTCATACCGCGCTCAATCATAGCATTTGCAAAATCGCGGGAATGGATCTTGCCCTCATCAATTTCGCGGGCGGCATATATGTCAAGCATTATGATCTCGTCGCACGCCTTGAACGCTTCAACCGTTTCGTCAAAGAAATCAATTGAACGGCTGTAAGTGTGGGGCTGGAATATGCCTATAACACGGTTATGCTTCATATTCTTTGCAGCATCTATTACCGCTCTGTATTCATCGGGAGTATGCGCGTAATCGTCATAAACCGAAGCGCCGTTTACCGAGCCGTAATAATCAAAGCGTCTACCCGTACCTTTATACTTTTTGATACTTTCTGCCGCAACGTCCATTGGAATGCCGAAGAAATCAGTTACCGCTAACGTTGCAAGCACGTTATACGCATTATGCTTGCCGTATATCGGCATGTCAACGTGTGTTGCAAAATCACCTTTTTTGTAAACGTCCAACGAAAGCGTACCTTCGCCGTTTTCAGTTATGTTTTTTGCTGTGTAATCCGCATCGTTTATTAAGCCAAACGTCACCTTCGGGCGGTCTACCTTGGAAAGTATGTCCATTGTGACGTTGCAATCGGCACAGCCTACAACAAGGCCATCCTTTGGCGTAATATGCGCAAAATCAACAAATGACTGCTTTAACTGATCAAGACTCTTGAAATAGTCGGTATGCTCAAGCTCAACGTTCAGAATTACCGCTACGCTCGGGGCAAAATCCAAAAAGCTATCCTGATACTCGCAGGACTCCGCAACGATCACCTCGCCATTGCCTACTCTGTAATTTGCCGCAAGGTTTTTTGAAGTGCCGCCGATAAGGCAGGACGGATCCATACCGCTTTCAAGAAGCACGGTTGAAAGCAACGACGTTGTTGTGGTCTTTCCCTTTGTGCCCGAAATGCCTACCGCATTTTTGTATCTGCTCATAATAAGTCCAACGAGCTCACTCCTTTTCATCAGGTGAATGCCGTTTTCTTTTGCATAGCAAAGCTCCGGATTATCGTGAGGAATTGCCGCGGTATAAACCACCGTATGAGCATTGGCAGATCGGATATTATCCTCACTGTGGCCGTACATAACGTTTATGCCCTGCTCGCAAAGATGCTCTGTTTTAACGGAGGATTGCATATCCGAGCCGCTTACGTTATACCCCTCTCTTTTAAGAAGAAGTGCAAGACCACTCATGCTTGAGCCACCTATGCCTATAAAGAATACGTTACTGCCAACTAATTGCTTTGACATATTACCTCCAATTTATTTTATATCTCTGTGACAGAATGAATCAATCGCAGTCCAGAGCATTCCCGCAGTCAACAATACTGCGTAACCCAATGCAAAAAGGATTCCAAGTTCTTCGGTAAGTATCGCACCATCAAAAGTCAAGCCGGGTATCATAGCATCCACACCACCGTATGGGAATAAAGCATTGCTCAACTGTGCAAGCGGTACTGTAGGAATAAACTGAAGCCAGAATCTATACAAAAGGTGGTACGCCAGAATATCAACCGCTACACCTAACAAAAGAACCACAACACACAAGAACATTGAACCTACGGAATTTCTTATCGTAGCGGAGAACTGAAGACCCAACGCAGTAAACCATGCTATCGGCAATATCATTACCAACAAGTACATCAATGTAAACACTACGAACGGAACTGCAAAAACGCCGTTTGTTCCAACAAACAAATACGGATGGAGCGCATCAAAGCCCGCAGCAATGCCCGTTGATACCGTTACGACCAGCGCCATCCAAACTAATGCTATCAGCATGACTGTGATTATGGCACAGAATTTTGCAAGCACTACCTTGTGTCGCTTAACAGGATTTACCATCAAGAATTTTACCGAGCCCGTTTCAAGCTCCCTTGATACGCTTGTTGAAGCAAGCACTATCGCAACAAGACAAAGTAATATTCTTGCAATCTCCATTAAGCCCTTTGCAAAGCCGATGCTTGATTGAGGTGTGAAAAATTCAGTATTTTCCTTACCGTAATCATAAAGCTGATGCTCTATATAGTATTCGATCATATTGATCTTTTTCTTTATCTCGTCGATCGAGGACTGTGTGGCGTAAGTGTCTTGCTCATAGCTTTCAAGTGTCGACTTAAGCAATAACAAATTTGGTGCATCTGAAAAAAACGCTTTGTGAGATCTTAACATACCGGTTACACGCGCCGTTTTGCGAAGCTCAACTATTTCGATCTGTCTTTTCCACTCCTCGGGTGTATATATGGGAGCACCTGATCCCGGATCTCTTATTCCGAGGCCTGCTTCAATATATTCTTCCATACGGTTTATCTCATACTCACAGTATGCATCAAAATCAACGTTTGTGACGATTTGGTTATACTTTTCAATCTCAGCTTCAAGCTCAGCCTTTTGAGCATCATCCTTAATTTCAATTCTTGTATTATAAAACGCCATTGCAGACGGATACTGCTCGTAGCCGTAATTATCTCTGTATGTTTTGAGGTAATCGTATGCATCGATTCTCGCTTTTATGCCTGCGATCTTGGCAATAAGCTCTCCTCTGAAGTCCGTATCGAGCACCACTCCCTTGTCGATCTTAGTTTCAGCCGCCCATACTTTTGATGAAGCTTCGGTGTATTCCCAAACGTAAGTTATCAAATTCACAGCAACGTTTGAAGTTAATTCATTCTCTTGATCTAAAACCTTAACAACCGTATTGGCGATATAATTCTCAAGATTACGCTGTCTTACCTTAAGACTGTTCTCAAGCGTTGTCAATGCGGAGCTTTGCTGTATTTGCTCTTTTTCTTGATCCGAAAATCTGAATTCAGATCTCTTGATAAAGCCTATACCAATAGTTAGTACAGTTACTATCAAAAGCAAAAATACCGCCGTCTTTCGCATTAATATCTTTAATACTTCATTTTTGTAAACAGGAATAAACCTACGCAATCTGACCACCTCCCGTTGCATCAAAGTAAGCATCCTCAAGTGACGTTTCTATCGGACGAACAGACCAGACCTCAACACCGTTTTCAACCATGCTTTTAACTATATTCGGGATATTTTCGACGGGCGTACTAAAGCTGATCTCCTTTAAGTGAATATCTCTTACAGAAAAATCTTCCACCTTAAATTCGTTGTTATTTACGCTTTGACTCAAAACCTTGCAAGCTGCTTCAGCATCTTTTACCAATATCTTATAAGCGACCTCAACAGAGCCTGTTAATCCAAACTTTATATCCGACAAGCTGTTTTCGCCCAAAAGCTCGCCCTTTTCGATAATAACTATTTTGTCACAGATAAGCTCCATTTCGGACATCATATGACTTGATATGAGCACACCAACGCCCTCCTCATGCGCAAGGCGCTTTATGGTTTCTCTGAAGTCCTTTATACCCGTAGGGTCAAGACCGTTTGTGGGCTCGTCAAATATAAGAAGCTTTGGATTTGAAAGCAATGCAACGGCGATGCCAAGGCGCTGCTTCATACCAAGGG
>SVGF01000089.1 GCA_015056475.1 Clostridiales bacterium | reverse complement strand
AATAAACATGACGGAGATTCACAGATTTCCTAATCTCCCCGTTACACAAAACGGCACGATGTATTGGGACGTGCTTCGTCTTTTAGGTGAAATGAAGCAGGGTATAATTCTTGCAACAAAGCATGGCAAGATAGACGCCATCGGTATCGACACATGGGGCGTTGACTTTGGTATGCTCGATAAGGACGGTCAGCTTTTGGCTAATCCCGTGCATTACAGAGACAGAAGAACAGAGGGTATGCTTGAGGAGGTTTACGAAAACGTAATGCCCAAGGAAGAAATATATTCCAGAACAGGTACACAGAGCCTCAGAATAAATACTATCTACCAGCTTTACTATTTGTATAACTACAAGAAAGAACTCATGAGCTGTGTTGACAAGATACTTCTCATGCCCGACCTTTTTGCATATTTCCTAACAGGCAAGATGAGATGCGAGATAACGGATGCATCCACAACAAATCTCTTGAATCCCGCAACTCTCGAATGGGATATGGAGCTCATTGAAAAGCTCAACGTAAACAAGGACATCTTTGCAGATTTTATCCGTCCCGGTGAGGTTTACGGCGAGCTTTCAGACGAGATCTGTCGTGAGCTTGAGTGTGACAAGATACCCGTTGTTGCAGTAGCAACGCACGATACTGCAAGCGCAGTTGTAAGTGCCGCAACTAACGAGAATACGGCTTATATCAGCTGCGGTACCTGGAGTTTGTTTGGTACTGAAATGCCCAAGCCCATCATCACAAAGGAAAGCGAAGAATATTGTATCACAAACGAGATCGGTTACAACGGCAGCGTAAGATTCTTGAAGAATATCATCGGTCTTTGGATAGTTCAGCAGTCAAAGCGTCATTGGGAAATGTCCGGCGAAAAGCTCGACTACACCATCCTTGGTAACGAGGCAAGAGCAGTTAAGCCCTTCCTCAGCTTTATTGATTGTGATGCTCCCGAATTTGAGCTCGGCGAAAATCTTCCCGAAAAGATCGCACAGTATTGTGAAAGAACAGGTCAGCACGTTCCCGAGTGCAGGGGTGAAACTGTTCAGTGCATCTACCAGAGCCTTGCTATGAAGTATAAGGCTACCATTAAGATGCTTGAGGACGTAACGGGTATGAATATCACAAGGATCAACATGGTTGGCGGTGGCATTCAGGATAAATCTCTCTGTCAGAACACGGCAAATGCAACAGGCTGTCAGGTAATTGCAGGTCCTGTTGAGGCTACTGTTATGGGCAACATCGCGGTGCAGCTCATTGCTTTGGGTGAGATCAAGGATCTTGAGGAAGCAAGAGAGATCATTGCAAATTCTGCGGATTACGCTTACTACCAGCCCGAGAATACTGAGCTTTGGGCTGAGCATTATAATGAATATCTTAATATTTTGGGTAAATAAGAGAGGAGATACATATGAGCACACAAAAGGCTTATGAACTTGCCAAGGAAGTATACGCTTCTATAGGAGTTGATACGGATGCGGCAATTGAAAGAGTGAAGAATATCCCCGTTTCTATCAACTGCTGGCAAGGTGACGACGTACAGGGATTCCTGTTCAAGAATGCACTTTCCGGCGGTATTCAGACAACGGGTAATTATCCCGGTAAGGCAAGAACAGCTGATGAATTGAGAGCGGACGTTGATATGGCATTGTCCCTCATCCCCGGAAACCACAGACTCAACATCCACGCTATCTACGCAGATACACCCGAAAAGGTTGATCTTGACGAGCTTGAGCCCCGTCACTTCCAGTCTTGGATCGATTGGGCAAAGGAAAGAAACATGGGTCTTGACTTTAACCCCACTTGCTTTGCACACCCCATGGCAGATAGCGGCTTTACGATTTCAAGCGCAGACGATAAGGTAAGAAATTTCTGGATAGATCATTGCACACGCTCCAGAGAGATCGCAGAGTACATCGGTAAGGAGCTTGGTAATAAGGCTGTTACAAACTTCTGGTTCCCCGATGGTTACAAGGATATTCCTTATGACAGAGAAGCTCCCAGAAAGAGAATGGCTGATGCCCTTGATAAGGTATTTGCAGATAAGTCCGGCTGGCAGTACAACCTCAATGCTCTTGAGTGTAAGGTTTTTGGTATTGGTGCAGAAAGCTACACGGTAAGCTCTACGGAGTTTATGCTCGGTTATGCCGCAACAAGAGGCATCGCATGCTGTCTTGACGCAGGTCATTTCCACCCAACTGAAGTTATCTCCGATAAGATATCCTCAGTTCTCAACTTTACTGATGAGCTCTTGCTCCACGTTAGCCGTCCCGTTAGATGGGATAGTGACCACGTTGTTGTTTTTGACGATGAGCTTGAGGCTATTGCACAGAATCTCATCAGAACAAATCTTGTTGACAGAACGCATATCGGTCTTGACTTCTTTGATGCTTCCATCAACCGTATAGCCGCATGGACTATCGGTACAAGAAATATGATAAAGGCATTGCTTAAGGCAGCTCTTGAGCCCACAGCGCTCCTTAAGGAGATAGAGCTTGAGGGTGATTATACGTCACGTCTTGCGCTTGTCGAAGAATTGAAGACGTACCCCTTTGCGGCAGTATGGGATCATTACTGTGAAATGCAGGACGTTCCCGTGCGTGAAGCATGGCTCGGTGAGGTTAAGGCTTACGAAAAGGAAGTCCTCCTCGGCAGAGAATAATATATTTGAGTAATGAAAAGCCGACGCTTTGGTGTTTATCGGGGCGTCGGCTTATTAAAACAGCAAAAACAAGCAAAATAATACATTTTTACCCCTTAAACGAGAAAATAACCTAATATTGGATAAGAGAGAATATATATGATGAAAATTAAAAAAGGAAGCCTTATTGCATTAATAACGTCAGCTGTTGTGGTGATTGCAGCTGTGGCAGTGTTTGTGCTGGCTCATTTTAATATTATAGAATTACCTTTTGTTGGTCCTCAACCAACTCCCACACCTGTTGTAGATAGTAATGATTTTGAATACACACAGGACGGTACATATGCTACTATCATAGAATACACGGGTGACAAAAAGGACGTAGAGATCCCGTCCACCATAGACGGCTTGCTGGTAAATGCGATCGGTGCGGGTGTTTTTGAGAAAAGCAATATCACGTCATTATACATTCCTTCTTCAGTTACTACTATCGGTGACAGAATGTGTGCTGATGCATCCAAGCTTGAAAGTATAGTTTTTGAGAATGATTCTACGCTCAAGAGTGTAGGCGACGGCGTTATTGCAAACACTCCGGTTGAATCGTCGTTGCTTTCTAAGTATAACGGCATTATACTGTGGGGCGATATTCTTGTAAAGGCTGTAAGTAACAGCCAAAGCATATTTATGATTCCCGATAACGTAAAAAGCCTTGCAACGAATGCGCTTGCGAGTGTGGGTGCACAGGCTGTGAGATTCCCGTTTAATTACGACGTTATAAGATCCTCGGACGTTGATGATATCGATGGCTTGGAATACATAATCGTAAGCTCAAAGGACACGATGATAGAGGGTAATAGCCTTTTTAACGACAGATCCAAGTACATAAGATGTTACGCTGATTCTTATGCAGAAAAGTACGCTATCGATTACGGCTTTTACTATGAGTTGATCGAGGATATTTCAGCTTGGGAGTACAGAGAAACGGACGATGGATGCATCATCATCACAAAATACAATGGCAGATCAAAGAACGTAAGAATTCCGTCGCACATTGATTCAAAGCCTGTTGTGGCGGTTGGTGACGGCAATACCGTATTTACGAATATTAGTATAATGCGTATTTACGTTCCTGCAACTGTAACAAAGCTCGGAGCAAGATTTGCAATGGGTGCAGCTTTGCTCAGAACTATAAATTGCGAGGATGCAGGAGCTATTGATTTTGTGGGTGCACAGGCGTTTGACGGTACAGAGTTTGCAAGTCAGGGCAGTGTTGATAACGACGTTTGTATGCTTGGCTCAATACTGATAAAGCATTGGGGAACAGGTCACGTGTGGATGCCCGAGGGTATAAGATTGATTGCAGACGGCGCATTTGGTGAAGGTGTTACACATATATCACTTTCGGAAGGCGTTGAGGAATTATCTGACGGAATGCTTGATAACGTAAAATCACTTGAGTGGATATACGTTCCGAGTACCGTTACAAGGATGTCGGATAAAGTGTTTGCAGATCATAAGAATGTAACTATAGAGTGCGATGCTACGTCAGCTATAGTTGAGTATGCAAAGAAGAATGGCATTGCCTGCGATGCAAAATTTTATTGGGAATATGAAATTAACAAGGCTAACGGCACAGTTACTCTTAAAAAATATACAGGTAAGCAAAGAAAGGTGACGATACCTTCAACGGTTGAAGGCTATAAGGTAACGGCTGTTCAATCTATCAGAAACAGCACTATAAGAGAGCTTATAATTCCGTCAAGCGTAGATACTATAGGTGATATGTTTGCGTACATGCTTGAGGAGCTTGCAACCGTACGTTTTGAAAACGAAAATAATATCAGATCTGTTGGTGCACAGGCTTTCAAAGGTACAAAGTACGAAACTGATAATGCGGATGAATACGGTGTGCTCGTGATTGGCAACATTGCCGCAGGCTTTGTAGGCTCAGGTGAAGCTGTGATCGGTAACAATGTTGAGATCCTTTCGGATATGCTTTTCTACGGCTCCAATACCACGGGAGTAAGACTTTCCGAAACTTGTAAGCGTATAGGTGATAGAGTGTTTGGCTCATGCCCTGAGCTCAGATACGTTTATATTCCCGATAACGTTGAATCCATCGGTCAGTACATCATTGACGGTTCTGATAACTGTGTTATAAAGTGCCACGGTGCATCGTTTGCGGAGGAGTATTCAAAGCAGTATTCTTGCGTATATGAAATAGTTGAATACGATGATTGGCTTTACGATATCAAGGATAATAAAGTTCATTTGAATGCGTATATCGGCAAGTCCGAGTTCGTAATGATCCCCGAAGCCATACACGGCATGCCCGTTGTAGAAATTGGTAAAGAATGCTTTACGGGAATGAAAGTAACTTCTATTTATGTTCCAGCAAGAGTAAGCAAGATAGGTGAATCTGCATTTAAGGGTGTTTCACAGCTTGCAACCATTGTGTTTGAGAATGAACGGTCAATAGAATTTATAGGCAAGAATGCATTCAATGGTACTGCTTTTATAAATAATGCTATTGATAACAATGGATTCCTGATAATAAACGGAATGCTCGTGAAGTCAAACCTTACGGGTAACGTTGTGATCGACCACAGGGTAAAAATGATACTTGACGGCGCGTTTGTATCGGGTAATATAGCTTCGATCACTATCAACGATGGCTGTGAGTACATTCGTGAGGGTGCGTTTGTATTGGGTGAGTCACTTGAATGGATATTGATCCCCGAAAGCGTGCGCACGGTGGAGCTGAATGCGTTTGGCGGATTGGGCAGTAATGCTGTTATAAAGGATAGAGGTAATGGAATCGCAGCTCAGTTAGCTGAGCAGTATTCCGTAAAATCAGAAAGCCTTACGCCGGAGTATGAATTCATATCCGCAAACGGCGGTGCGATTCTTACAAAATACCTCGGTAACAGTAAGAAGGTAATTATCCCAACGGTTATAGGTGGAGTAAACGTTACGCAAATAAGTGAAGGGTGCTTTGAAGGTAAGGGGATTACTCACGTTTGGGTACCCAAGACGGTAACGTCCATCAAGAATGCAAAATTCGGTAAACAGCTTGATACTGCCGAGTTTGAAAATGCAAATACTCTCACTTATATCGACAGAAATGCTTTTGTGGGAACTGTGTTTGAAGAAAAGCTGAATGCTGCAAATAAAGGCTTCAGCATTATAGGTGGAATACTGCTTCGCTGTTCTGCAAGGGGCAATATTGTTTTCCCGTCAGAGATCAAGCAGGTAGTTGGTAATGCGTTTGTTGGATCTGTAAAGACTATAACAATAAACGAGGGTTGCAAGATAATTGACTCCAACGCTTTTGCCGGAATATGGAGCGTTGAATGGATACTTATTCCTCAAACAGTAGAAAAGATTGGCGACAAGATCATATCCGACCCCAGAATATACTTTAAGTGTTACGCCGGAACAAATGCAGAAAAGTATCTTATAAACGGCGGATATAAGTACGAAATACTTGATGCTGACGATTACGAATGGAAATACATCATCGAAAAGGGCAAAGTAACTCTTGTTAAATACATGGGAAGCGAAAAACACGTTGTTATTCCATACGATCTCGGCGGTATGCCCGTTGTTGCACTTGCTGACGGCTGCTTCAAAAATAACAAGGACATAGTTTCGGTATACGTTTGCTCAAATATCACTTCAATAGGCAATGAGGCATTCTACGGCACAACGGGTCTTGAGTCCATACTTTTCGGTGACAGATCAAAGATATCTTCCATCGGCTATGCGGCGTTTACTGATTGCGGTGCAGTAAAATCGTTGGCGGACGAAAATGGATGCTTTGTAATAAACGGCGCTTTGGCAGGCTATTACGGTCCAAACGACGTAGTGTTCAGCGAATCAGTAAGATCGGTTATCGGCAGATTGTTCTACAAGAATAACAGTATTAAATCTGTTTTTATTAACGGTGGTTGCACAACTCTCGGCACGGAAGCATTTGCATATGCACAAAACCTTGAGTTTATCACCGTGCCGGATTCAGTATCCGTTATCCCCGAAAACTGCTTTACGGGCAACACTAAAATGTCAATGAAGTGCTATAAAAATACGTACTCTCTTGAGTTTGCTCAAAAGAACGGCATCAACATTGTAATGGTTCAGAGTGATTACGATTACATCATTAAAAACGGCTACGTAACCATCACAAAATATCACGGAAAAGACAGTTACGTTGCAATTCCGTCGGTGATAGAAAAGTATCCCGTCAAGTATATTGATGCAGGCTGCTTTGAGAATATGGATATGGTTTCTGTGTGGATCCCTGCCTCTGTAGTTTCGATCGGTGACAGAGCGTTTGCAGGTTGCACAAAGCTTGAAGACGTAAAGCTTGGCAATGCGTCTGCAATAAACCACATAGGTAAGTTTGCATTCAAATCTACTTTGTATGAAAACGTTACGGGTGTGGATGAAAACGGCATGGTGAGCATAAACGGCATACTCATCCGTCATTTTGGTACAGGTGAGATACGAGTACCTTCCTTTATTAAGCAGATAGCGGGAGGCGCATTCTACGACAGACAGGATATCACAAAGATAACACTTTCTGAGGGTTGCATAAAAATTGATGCTGAGGCATTCAGCTATATGTACTCACTTGGACGTGTGGTCATCCCCGAAACGGTGATGAGCATTGATGATGATATTTTCGTTAACTGCAATGAGAAAATTACCATCGAATGCAAGGAGGGCTCACACGCTCAGCAGTTTGCTATCGATCACGGTATTGCGTTTGATAATACGGTAAGCTGATAATAACGTATAATAAAAAGCGGGAGATACTTCACGATGAAGCAGTCTTCCGCTTTTGTTATACAAATTTATTTGAAAAAAATCAACAGGTGATTTTAGTGAAAAATGAAGAATACAGAGTGAAAAAATAAAAAATCCGCACACATAAGTGTGCGGATTTTCTGGCAGGGGAGACGCGGGTCGAACACGCAACCTATGGTTTTGGAGACCACCACTCTGCCAATTGAGCTACTCCCCTACAACGTATATTATTATACAACATAATCCGATTTTTGTCAAGAGGGTATTTATCAAAAATCAGCATTTTTTGTATATTATTCGTGATGGCGCTTACCCACCGAGCTTATGTATTCGCTTGGTGTAAGTCCGGTTTCCTGTTTGAATACCTTTGAAAAATACAAAGCATCACCGAACCCCGAAAGCATTGCAACCGTCTTGATACTGAACATTCCCTGCTCAAAAAGATATACTGCGTGCTTTATTCTGAGCGTTCTTAAATACGCCGTAAAAGTTACACCCCTGACCTTCATAAACTGATGAGAAAGATATTTTGCGTCGTAACCCAACTCTATCGCCATTCCCGCAAGGGACAGATACTGGTCGGTGTAGTGATCGTTGGTGTACGCGATGATCTTGGTAACGACGTCGCTCTTTGCGTTTGACGGTGCTGAGTCTATATGTGCCAGCGTATATAAAAGTACTGATTCGCAGAATAAGTCAAGATTGCCCTTGTCAGATTTACTAAGGCAGGTAGTCCAGAAATCTGTAAGATCATCATCAAGTCCACAAAATATTCTGTTGTTGTCAAAAATGCCCATTCTCTCCAAAAGCTCGTCCGATCTTCTTCCGTTAAACGTTACGTACGAGTATTCAAGTGCTTCCAACGGCTCAACCCTGAATTCCTCGTCCTTGCAAGCAATAAAAACGTCACCCTTTTTTAACTCATAAGCCTTTTTGTTTATATAAAATATGCCCTGACCGTTAGTTACTATGCCTAAAATATGGAGCGTAGTAACGATCGCAACCTTTTGTCTGTCCGTAGTTTCAAGGATGAACTGATGGCAAACAAGGTCGCTCGACTGCATCATACTGAATCTGCAAATATTGCAAGTATCCATAATTTCACCTCCGACGTTAAGTATAACATATTTTGATTTGGAAATCAAGTTATTTTACATAACTATATAGAATTTTTCTATTTAATTGTATAATGATATGTGTTAAAATATACCCGTAATGAATCCATCATTATATAAAAAGGAGAATAAAATTATGAAAAAATTAAGAGTAGGTATACTTGGGCTTGGCAGATGTGGTGCATTTATTAAGGGTTTGTATCTTAATGATGCAGTATTTGTTGCAACCTGCGAGACCAAGGCAGAAATGAATTACGGCCTCAAGGAGCTTTACGGTGATGATTTCGGATTCTACACGGATTTTGAAGAATTCTTGAAGCATCCGGGCGGTATGGACGTTGTTATCATAGGTAATTTCTTCCACGAGCATGCTCATTACGCTATCCGTTGCCTTGAGGAAGGCATCAACGTAATTAGTGAATGTCTTTCAAATGCCACAATGGCAGAGGGTGTTGCTTTGGTAAGAGCGGCTGAAAAGAGCAAGGCTATGTATATACTGGGTGAAAATTATCAGTATTCAACAGAGTGCCTTGAAATGAAGAAAATTTACGATGGCGGCACAATGGGTAAGGTTTTGTTTGCAGAGGGTGAATACAACCACGGCCTTATTTCAAGCAAAGAAGAAGCTGATAAAACACGTACCATGTATTTGAGAAGCTTTGAGGAGCATTGGAGAAATTATCTCCCCAGAACGTATTACGTACAGCATTCTCTTGCACCGTTGATGTATATAACCGGTTCAACTCCCATAAGAATTTCTGCTATGGCAGCATATAACGTAAATGGTACAACGGGTGACAAGATGATAGGCCCGTCTGTTAAGGACCGTGCGGCTATCATGATCACGCAGAATGATGACGGTTCAGTATTCAGAGTAACAGGTTGCTCGGCGTGGGGTTCAGGTGACAATGCCTACAGAGTCTGCTGCGAAAAGGGTCAATTGGAGACAATGAGAGACGATGGAAGCTTGCTTGTTAATTATGATGAATCAAGAAAAACACGTTACACTCCCGAACCGGATCCGGTTGAAGCTGAGCTTATCGAAAAGGCAGGCGGCGGTCACGGTGGCTCTGATTACAGAGTTGTTGTTGAGGCACTCAAGCACATACGTTCAGGCGAACAGCACCCCTTGGACGTTTACTTTGCAACAACGCTCGCTTCCGTTGCAATATTGGGTCACAGAAGTGTGTTGAATAATGGTCAGCCCTATGATATTCCTGATTTCAGAAAAGAGGAAGACAGAGTTAAATACGAAAACGACTATGAAACCCCCTTCTACGGTTCTGACGGCTCAAAGCCCACAATTCCGTGCTCTAAGAACTGATAGTATTTAATTCAGGAGATATTTATGAAGAAAT
>SVGF01000088.1 GCA_015056475.1 Clostridiales bacterium | reverse complement strand
CTTGCTCCCGCATCCGTACAGGAAATGGCAGACCTCACTATCGAAGGCTTTGACCTTGCAGATAAGTACCGCATGACAGCAATGATCCTTGCTGACGGTACAATGGGTCAGATGATGGAGCCCGTTGAGCTCAAGGCAGAAAACGTAAAAACATACGACAAGCCCTGGGCAGTTACAGGCACAAAGAAGGCAAGAAAGCACAATATAATCAACTCACTCTCACTCGTTCCCGAGGAGCTTGAGCAGCTCAACTTCGCAAGATACGAAAAGTATAAGGAAGTAGAGGAGAATGAAGTTCGTTACGAGGAATTTATGATGGAGGATGCCGAGTATTGCATAGTTGCATTCGGTATTGCAGCTCGTGTTTCAAAGAACGCGATCGTTGCCGCAAGAGCAAAGGGTATCAAGGTTGGTCTTATCAGACCCATCACTCTTTGGCCGTTCCCCAAGAAAGTTCTTTGTGACGCCGCTGACAAGTGCAAGGCTTTTATCTCTGTAGAGCTTTCCATGGGTCAGATGATAGAGGACGTGGAGCTTGCGATCCGTTGCAAGAAGCCCGTTGTTCTTTGCAACCGTGCAGGCGGTATGATCCCCACACCCGAGCAGGTTCTTGCAAAGATCGAAGAAATTGCAGGAGGTAACAACTGATGATAGTTTTTGATAAACCTAAATCACTCACAGATGCGCCGCTTCATTATTGCCCCGGTTGCACACACGGTATAATCCACCGTCTTGTTGCTGAGGCTATTGATGAGCTCGGCATCGAGGGTACAACAATAGGCGTTGCGCCCGTAGGCTGTGCAGTTATGGCATATAATTACTTTGCTTGCGACATGGTTGAGGCTGCTCACGGCAGAGCTCCCGCTGTTGCAACGGGTATCAAGAGAGCAAACCCCGAAAATATCGTATTTACGTATCAGGGTGACGGTGACCTTGCTTCCATCGGTATGGCAGAAACAGTTCATTCCGCTACAAGAAACGAGAACATCACAATCATTTTCGTAAACAACGCTATTTACGGTATGACAGGCGGTCAGATGGCTCCTACGTCACTTCCCGGTCAGGTTACACAGACATCTCCCTATGGCAGAGATACTGCAACCGTTGGTTTCCCCATCAGAGTAAGCGAAATGCTCGCTACGCTTGAGGGCCCCGAGTATATCGAGAGAGTTGCTGTTAATAACGTTAAGAACATCAAGAACGCAAAGAAGGCTATCAAAAAGGCGTTTGAGAATCAGATAAACGGCAAGGGCTTCTCCCTTATCGAAGTAATATCCACTTGTCCCACAAACTGGGGTATGACACCTCAAAATGCGCTTGAGTGGGTTGACGAAAAGATGATCCCCTACTACCCCTTGGGTGTGTATAAGGACAGAAGTGCCGCTAAGGAGGAGTAAATATGACTACACAGATACTTATTGCAGGCTTTGGCGGACAGGGCGTGTTGTTTGCAGGTAAATTTATTGCATACAAGGGTCTTCTTGAGGGTAAGCAGGTAAGCTGGCTCCCTTCATACGGTCCCGAAATGAGAGGCGGTACAGCTAACTGCTCCGTTATTATAAGTGACGACCCCGTTGGCTCTCCCATCGTTTCAACTCCCGACGTTTTGGTCGTTATGAATCTTCCCTCATTGGATAAGTACGAAAATGCAGCTGCTAAGGGCGCAAAGATATTCATCGACTCCACTCTTATTTCCCGCAAGGTTGAAAGAGATGATGTTGACGCATACTACATCCCCGCTACACAGATGGCAAACGAAGCAGGTATCCCCACACTTGCCAACATCATCATGATCGGTAAGATAATTAAGGAATCCGGCGTTATTTCTCACGATGACCTCATGGGCGCACTCAAGAAGGTAGTTTCCGCAAAGAGAGCAGAGCTTCTTGACGTTAACCTCAAGGCGCTTGAGATGGGCTATAATTACGAAGGCTGATGCTTTTTGAAAGGAAAATATTATGCTTGATATAAGATTAGAATTAACAAAAGAGCCTAAGGAAAAGCCTGCCAAGGGCGCACCCCTTAAGTTTGGTCACATTTTTACAGACCATATGTTCGTAATGAACTACACAGAGGGCAAGGGCTGGCACGATGCAAGAATCGTTCCTTTCCAGAACATTTCTCTTTCACCTGCCGCAATGGTTTACCACTACGGTCAGGAAATGTTTGAGGGTATGAAGGCATACAAGGGTGCTAACGGCGAAGTATTCCTTTTCAGACCCGACATGAACGCAAAGAGAACAAACGATACAAACACTCGTCTTTGCATTCCTCACATTCCCGAGGAAGACTTTGTTCAGGCTGTAAGCGAGGTTGTAAGAGTTGATCAGGATTGGATCCCCACGGACGAAGGCACATCCCTCTACATCCGTCCCTTCATCATCGCAACTGACGAATTCCTCGGTGTTGCTCCGTCAAAGACGTATCTCTTTATCATAATCCTCTCTCCGAGCGGTGCTTACTACGCAAGCGGTCTTGCTCCCGTAGGTATCTGGATCGAGGATGAGTACGTAAGAGCAGTTAAGGGCGGCATGGGCTTTGCTAAGACCGGCGGTAACTACGCTGCATCACTCATCGCGCAGGTTAAGGCTCATGATGGCGGCTACTCTCAGGTTTTGTGGCTTGACGGCGTTGAAAGAAAGTACATCGAAGAAGTTGGTGCTATGAACATCTTCTTCAAGATAAAGGGTAAGGTTGTAACACCCGCACTCAACGGCAGTATTCTTCCCGGCGTAACAAGAAATTCCGTAATTGCAGTTTGCAAGCATTGGGGCTACGAGGTTGAGGAGAGAAAGGTTTCAGTTGACGAACTCGTTGCCGCAGCGCAGAATGGTGACCTTGAGGAAGTTTGGGGCACAGGTACAGCAGCAGTTGTATCTCCCGTTGGCAAGCTCCGTTATAAGGACGAAGTTATGATGATCGGCGGTGGCAACATCGGCGAGCTCACACAGAAGCTCTATGACGAGATCACAGGCATCCAGTGGGGCAAGAAGGACGATCCGTTTGGTTGGAGAGTTCAGCTTTAATACTGATTATAAGATAAGAACGTTCCTGATGATGATTCATCGGGAACGTTTTGCTTATGCTGATGTTATTGATCAATATTATTTTGATAGTATACGAAAAAATGCATCGCATCCATAAGGACGCAATGCATCCAAAAACGTAATTACAATAAATTACTTCAAGATCTTGATTCCGCCGATGAAGGGGAGATCCTTTGCCTTGCCCTGAACTACGTAAACAATACCGAGAATTGAGTATGCCAAGGGAACAAGGTCAATAATGGGGCAAACGATCTTCAAAACAGGAACGTTTGAAAGGATACCTGTCAAAACGCCCAAAATAATACCGCCGATGCAAACTACAAGACCCTGGTTAGCGTGGAATCTTGCAAACTTAGAGTTCTTTGCGGCAAAGATCGGTATAAGAACGAGGAAAGAAAGGTAAGCCAAAACGCCCATAAACTTGTTGTTATCAACGTCGTTCTTGTCCATTGTGTCTGTCTGGTCAGCTGTGTCTGTTACAGCGCTGACAAAAGGATTCTTTTTTTCTTCTGACATAATAAAAACCTCCAAAAATACGTGCAAGTCATGCACGTGATATTTGTTTAATTATACACCATTTTTGCGGAAATTTCAAGTACTTTTCGGCATATTTCTGTATTTTTTGTAAACGTTTGCATAATAATGCGATTTTTGTTGCAAAAAGCATTCTGATATGCTATAATAAACAGTGCAGAAAGTAAATGGAAAGGTTTTAATATGAATTTCAGTTTTATGACAGCGTCGGGAATAATTTTTTCCCGCGGCGCACACAAAAATATAGGTGAATATATAAAAGGAATGGGCAAGCGTGCATTGATACTTTGCGGCAATTCCTTAAAGGGCAAAAAGCTTGATGCCATTACAGCATCCCTTTGCGAAAATGGAGTGGAGAGCTTTTGCCATTTTATTCCGTCCCATGAGCCTGACACAAATACCGTTGACGATGCGGTAAAGGCGTTCAATTCAAATGCCTGCGATATAATTATCTCAATCGGCGGCGGAAGTGTTATTGATGCGGGCAAAGCGGCATCGGGTATTGTAACGAACGGCGGATGCTTGCAGGATTATCTTGAGGGTGTGGGCATTGGTAAAAAGATCGTCAACGCCCCAGTTACTTTTGTGGCACTTCCCACAACTCACGGCACGGGTGCGGAGGTTACAAAGAATGCGGTGATCAGCTCGTCAACCGAGCTCTATAAAAAGAGCATAAGGGATGACAGACTCCTCCCCAAAAAAGTCATCGTTGATGCCGAACTTATGACGTCCCTCCCCAAAAAGCAGACGGCACATTGCAGTATGGATGCGCTCACTCAGCTTATAGAGGCTTACACTAGTGCAAGATCAAACCCGATCACGGATGCACTCTGTATTTCGGGACTAAAAATGGTTGCAGATAGCATTTGTGAGGCTTACGATAACGGGGATGACGTTGATGCAAGGGAAAAAATGGCGTATGCTTCGCTCATGAGCGGGATCTGCCTTGCAAATGCGGGGCTTGGTGCAGTACATGGTGTTGCACCCGCGCTTGGAATCTCGTGCAATATCTCGCACGGCGAATCCTGCGCTGTAATGCTTGACCACGTCATGAGATACAATTTTGACTACGTTACAAAAAAATATGCAAATATCGGCAGAATTTTGAACAAATGCGATATCGCGGACGATAACGAGGCCGCGCTTTCTGCAATAGAATACGTGTCAAAGCTTAAAGCTCACATGCAGATACCGTCAGACCTAAAATATCTCGGCTTGACTGCTGAAGATCTGCCAACGGTTGTAAAAAGATGCAGCTCCAACAGTATGAATGCAAACCCCGTTAAGCTGAGCGCGGATGACGTTACTGCATTACTTAAAAATTTGATATGAGGTGTATATGAAAAGCCATTTTTTTGCATATTTGATGCGAATGAAGAATATAAAGCGCTGGGGGCTTATGCGAAATACCCAGCAGGAGAATATCAAGGAGCATAGCCTTGACGTTGCATACATTGCTCATGCGCTTGCGGCGATCGCAAATAACGTCTACGGTAAAAATGTTGACGTTAAAAACATTGTGATGATAGCCATGTATCACGATATTACTGAGGTTATAACCGGCGACCTTGCCACTCCCGTAAAATATTTCAATCCCGAAATAAAGCAGGCATATAAGGAGCTTGAAGCGCTTTCTGCAAAAAAGATACATAGCATGATTCCACAGCAGATAGTCTCGGAGTATGATTGCATAAACGGTGGAGATGAGTACGAGGAGCTTATCGTAAAGGCGGCGGACAAAATATCCGCATATTTTAAGTGCGTGGAGGAGCTCAATTCAGGTAATCGCGAATTTTCCACAGCGGCAAAGACTTTGCTTGACTCCATTAATGCATTCGAGCTTGACGAAGTTAAATATTTTATGGATACCTTTGCCGACAGCATAGGATTGACGCTGGATGAGTTGAATTAAAGTGGCTTGAATACTATTTTAAGCACAATAAAGAAACGCCCAAAGTAAACACAAAGGCACTTATGAATATCCATAAGTGCCTTTACTGCTTGGGCTTATTTTGAGCTATGTCTTTTTTGCTCGACCTTACTCAGCTTATTGATGATACAATATCAGTTTGAGTATAAGTCAATCATCATCATCCTCATCGATAATGGTCAGCGTACCGACGTTGTCAAAGCTGATACTGTAATTGTTGGTAACGTCTTCGCCAAGAGAATTGGTTATTGCAACTTGAGAAGATATATGGTTTTTAGTTGAACCGATATTATTCATATAACCGATTGCATACGCGTTCAGAGTGTCACCATTTACCAAAGATCCGTTTGATATAAATACGTTTGAATTAGTAAGCGGGTTACCGTCAAAAAGCTTGACCTCTGTTGCGCTGGATAGACCTATTTCTCGTGGGAGTATTCTTAACGGTACGTAATAGTCTGACGAATCCTCATATGTGTCGAATACCAAAACATAGTCTTCCGTAACGTCCTTTCCGTCCACAGTGACATTATAGGTTACGTAAGATTTTCTGTTCTCATTGATTTCAGAAAGGGTCAGGAAGCCTGCATCGGTACGGCTGATATTGAGTGACAATGTAAGCTCTACTCCGGGCTCAATTTCGATTATTGAATAATCACCTGCTTTGAACGAGAGCGGTTTACCGTCATATATCTTTTGAAGCTCATGGAGATAAACCTTAATGATTTTTGTTGATGGTTCAAAAATTTCTATCACACCGTATACGTATGAATAGTTGTATAGGTGCGTAACGTTATTGCCAAGAGGATCATAAAGCTTAAAGATTCCTACAGAGGTGTCAATCTTACCGTTGGGATATCCGTGCCCGGTCACTTCTACATAGTAAGTATATCCCTTGCTCAGGAGCTCGGAAAGAATTTCATCGTGCTCGATGTCTTGCAATGCATAATGAGCTTTTCCATCCCATATGGCGTAGGTGTATCGTGGCATAAGAGTAATAGTGGGCTTAGCGTTGTTGACTTCACTGACGCTTTTATTTGGTGCGTTAGGATCAATGTTTGTTACGTCCACCATTACCCAACCGAGATCGTCGATATACACTTCAACCCATGCGTGGGCAGGGTTTGTGATATTTACGGGTTGATCCTTTACAGTATCAACCATCCAGCCCGTGACGTAACGTGCGGGGATGCCGAGCGTACGGTAGAGCAGCGTTGCTGCAGATGCAAAGTGTTCGCAACTGCCTTCCATATAGTTGCTGAGGAATGCTATCACTACGTTATCTTCAACGTCAAGGTGACGATCGTAATCCAATGAATACACAGCTGAATTTTGAACGTAATGAGCGATCCTTTGAATTACGTTAGGATCATTCAATGTAAAATTGTTTTGAACGATCAGAGTATTCATATAGTTAGCAGTATCGGGGTCAACAGTCAAATAATTCTGATATACAAATTCTCTGTATTCCTTTTCATACTGTGAATACTCGCCCAGATTACCTTTATACGCTTCGTATCCGTTAAGACCGGATATAGGCAGGTAATATTCAGCTGAGTAGTGACGTTCAGTGCCTGAGTATTCAACGTCCGATTCCTGAATAACATAATCTCCTTCGAATCCTAAATAACATGGGAGCATATAGTAGAAGCCTCTGCTCATTTTGACAAGATATGGTTTTTTGCCCATGTTACGGAGCGCAATGGATGTGAGATAGTTATAACTATAACCACCCGGGAGTGTTTTGCCGTAATCTATGCCACCCAGCCAGCTTTGACCATTGTAGTTGCCGTGACTCTTCATAGCCAGATAAACGGTACCACCCCTGTTTGATTGAACCTGTCCGAATACAGTAGAGTCGTATTGATTGTAATCCATACTTACGATCTGAAGTGTTCCGGGGGATATGTTTAATTCGTACAGGCTTGAAACGTTTATGCCATCACGATCATAGACAACAGCTGTTGCTCTGTTTGGTGAGGAACCCGGATTTATAATAGCGCCGTATACATCCACCTCAACATAGTGACCACTCTTAAGCTCTCCGTGCACCACTACTACCTCGTAGCCGCCATCGGTAAGACGTTGACCGTCGTATACTTTCACTTTGCTGTTTGTAATTATTGAAATCACAGCATAGGGATTTACCTTTAACGTACCGTATTCGTATTTAATATCGTAATTGGAGGTAACGTCAACATCCATGTGCATGATCTTTGTTTTTGAGGCTATGCAGGTGTTTGGACTTTCTCCGATCTTGGTGCGCTGTCCTGACGTTGTTGCAGTTATGGTATGGCCGTTAATAAGCTGATATCTGGAATGCTTAGGCACTAAATAGCTGCTTTCGGTTAAAGGCGTTCCGTCATAAGTCTTTTCCGCACTTCCGGTGAGTAATGTTATGGGACGTTTTGTCACGGTAGCATACCCGCTCAACGTGCTGATTTTGTAATTATGTGTAACGTCAATACCATTTGAGTGTATTGCAACAGATTCAACACCTAAAAGGGTAGTGCCTACTTCAATTCTGCTGCCATATGACTTGCCCGTTATAACGTGGCCTTCTACAAGCTGATACGGGGACTTGGTGTGGACAATAATTCTTCCACCGTAAAGAGGCGTAGCGTCATATATCTTTTGAGTATCGTCGGGCTTTACGGTGATGGGACGCTCCTCGACTGTAAGAGTACCGTTTTGGAATGATACGTCATAACAGAACGTTTTATCAGCGTTGTATGAATCAACGATTTTATACGACGTGAATGTATTCGCTTGTGTACCGGCGTCTGTTATGGTTGCAGTATTGATCGGCACAAGTTTGTGTCCCCACAAAAGCGTGAGATCGGATATCGTTTCAAATTCAGCTAAAGAATGGGGCTGACCATCATACATCCATTCGGAATCTGCAGTTTTGAACGTGATAGGGCGTGGAACGACTTTGAGAGTACCGTACACGTAAGAAAGCGTGTAATTATGAGTTACGTCTTTACCGACAGAATCAAAAATCAAGGCTGTCAGTTTGTTTTTGCCAACACCAACGTCAACGATCAATGACGTCATTTTATTTGGGTCCGCCTTTATTGAATGTCCTTTCACAAGTCCTTCGGCTGATACCTCATAGTGGTAATGAGTTAGTCCGTTATACACCCATTCGATGTCGGGAGTGTACACGGTAATTGGCTTAGGCGTAATGGTTATGCTACCGTTAACGTAATATATTGCATAGTTTGAGCTTTGGTCAAGATTGTCTTCGTCATAGACTCCGACAGCAAGCTTATTCTGGTATGTGCCGCACCCCACAGCAGCATAGGAAGAGATGACACGCACTTTATGTCCGTCCAAAGGTGGTGTAGCTGAATCAATTTCAAAATCTTCACAACGGATACCTTCTCCCGTATAAACACCCTCAATACTTCCAACATGGATCTTTAACACTCGTGGAGTGACCTCCAAAGTACCGGTTACGGTCAGAATGCAATAAAGATGTGTGACGTCAATTGAAGTGTTACCATCGCTTTGAAGAATGAAAAATTGGGGATGCAGGATAAAGGATCCCACGTTGGTTATGGAGAGGGGACTCTTTGCGTAAAGAGAATCGCCAAAAGCCAATGAGCCTTCTGTTATGGCGTATGCATTCAAAGAAAGAGGATCGCCGTCATAAACTTTGGATGCGGATTCTACCGTAATGGTGATATTACGCGGAATTAACGTAATATCTGATTCTACAATATTTACAGAGTATGCAGATGAAATGTCGTTTCCTTCAGAATCCAGGAATTTTATTGAGGATACGTCTGGCTTGACCTTGGTGGTAGTGTTAGCCAAGCTTTCGTATATAATGTTATCACATAAAAGCTTATCTTCATACGCGGTATCACAGCCAACAGAGGGCATATTTCCATATATGACGCTATCGTTTATAACTGCGACGTCAACTTTACGCGGGAGTATGGTAAACTCCGATATTTTACCGTATACGTCTTGATTTGATGAAGAAATACCAACAGCTCGCGCAAGGTAGTTGCCGGGCATAATGGGCTTTTCTTGAGTCCATTCATCTGAGCCTTGTAAGGTGAACTCAATGCGAACCTTGCTGCAAAGTGCATAGGCTCTGCAGGTGTATGCATCTCCGTAATAAATTTCATTTGCGCACTTAACACGGGTGGGAGATCCTTTATAGACCACTATAGCAGTTGTGATGAGTACTGCAACGATAATTGCAGCACCGATCAGCAAAGCATATTTGATAAGTACGGATAAAAGACGCGAAACTCTTTGTATCCTCTTTTGGTATTTTTCGTATAACATAATTGATTTTAACCTTTGCAGTTATTTAATCTGTAATAGTCAAATTACCGATGGTATATTTAATAATATAATTATGTGTGACGTCAACTCCATAAGAATTAAGAACAGAAACGTCACTAACAATGTTATCACTACGGCCTATCTGCGTTTG
>SVGF01000087.1 GCA_015056475.1 Clostridiales bacterium | reverse complement strand
ATCGCGGGACTTTCTGCCGTCGGGTGTTGCGCCTACCCAGTAGCCGTAAAGCAGATGTGTGGACGGGCTGGAGAAATCGGGACGGAAGCTGTTGCCGAGATAGTTCTTCTTTGAGCGGAGCATTTTGGATACTTTAAGAGCGATCTCGCGCGCTTCTTTGTCGACGATATCCTCGTGATTGCCGAATTTGGGACAAGAAAGGAGATATTTGCGAAGCTCGTCGTAGCCTTCAAAATTAGCTTTGAGGGCGTCTGTAAGATGCATTTCGTCGTTGGGATAGTCCTTTAAGTAGCAGTCGATAGCAACGAATGAATCTGCAAGGACACTAAGACCGTGCACAAGGCATCCGCTTCCGTTGTATTTGGTTCCTTGCTTTTTGGTATCACGCATATCTGCGCCGTATTCCAAGCCGCCCATGAATGCGCTCAGGAACGGAACTTTAAGCTCACTAAGTGCAACTGATGCTCCGTTTGCTGATTCGCACATAGCATCCATAATTCCGTCAAGTGCATCATAAAAGGCAGTGCGGACGCAAGAAAGGTCGCATTTGTCAACGTTGATGAGCTTTTCACCCGTTACGTTTGAAACGCCGCCTGTGAGCACCATTTCAAGAACCTTGGGAAGGCTGAGCCAGCTGTTGGTTGTGTTACCGTTGTCCTTACCCATTATCAACGGCTCCTGACAGCCTGCAATGGAATAGTCGGGCAGGTCACAGCGTTCAACGCCGTTTTGCTCAAGGATCTCAAACATTGAATCGTCATTGAACAGGGATGGTGTGAGGACACCTGCGCTGAAGAAGAATCTACCCAATTCGCGGTAAAGTGTATCGGGTGTGTTCTTGTGGAGCTTTACCGAAAGTATCGGCTGGGGGAGATTCATATCATAGTAAGCGTCAAGGATTGCGTATGACATGGTGTTTGTAAGGTCATTTCCTTCAAGATCTCTGCCGCCTATGATCACGTTTTGAGATATAGCCCAGCTTCTGTCGCCCACGTTGTAGAATACGAGAAAATGCTTGAAAAGCTCTGAAGCGGCTTCGCGTGACAATCCGTTTCTGTACGGCTCAAATATTCTGTCCGCATTGCCAACGGAAAATGCGTAGGGATTGGGCGCTTGCTCAATACACATTACCTGCCAGAGAAGAATATAAAGCTGGAGCGCTTGTGCAAGATCGGTTGCAGGACCTCCAAAGATCTGTGTGAGGTTGTGTTCCATGATATTCAGCTTTGCAAGCTGATCTTCATCGGCAGCGGATTTCTTTTCTCTTATAAGATCAAGATATCTGGTGATAAGTATTTTTACACCGTTCAATGCGATTTTTGCCGCACGGTAGAACTCTGTGTCCTTTGCAGAAGCTTCGGCAATAAGCTTATCCACGCCGTATTTTAATGCAGCGCGGAAATCGGGGATAACGTGCCCCGTTACCTGCTCAACAAAGAACACTACCTCCTTGGTATAAGGCTCTGCCTTATCGTACGTGCTGTTGAGCTTGGCTACCATTGGTGTTTTTTCGGTATAATGGCGCATACGGTCGATACGCTCAGCAGAGAATTCCTCGTTTGGCTCGATATCGTTATATATTGCTGTAGGATCGCAATAGCCCGAAAAGCCTTCAACCTTGAATGAAGGGTTGATCAATGCATAGCTTTTTGCAAAAGCGTCCCTCTGAGTACCGACGAAAATAGCATTATCACTCAATGAAAGCGGCATTTGCTTTAATGCCTCGCATAAAAGGTATGCCTTTTGTTCTTCCTTGCTGAAATCGGCGTATTTTTCTTCTGCTGCAGCTTCGATCTCTTTTATGAGAAACCAACCGTCAAGACGCTTGATATTGCGTTCCTCCTGATATAATTCCTTTGCCATTTGGGTGATCCTGCCGTTTTTGTAGATCTGTTCAAACATAATTTTTCTCCTTAGGTATTGATTTGTTTTAAGCCGTAGTCAGCAAACGCTTTTTGAAAGCTTTTTATCTGCTCTGTGCTGACGAAGGCATCGGTCATTTTGTATTCTGTTTTCCATTTTTTCTTGCCGTATTCGTGGTAGGGCAAAAATTCAAACACGACGTTTGAGGTGTTGTAACGTGAAAGCAACTCCGCAAATTTTTGGGGATCGTCGGCATTGACGTGGTTGATAAGCGGGATTCTTATATGTAATTGCCTGCCGATATTACATAAGTATTCAAAATTTTGCAGAAGCGGGGCAATGTCTGAGCCTGTGAATTTGCGAAAAGCATCCTTGTCGTAATGCTTGAAATCCATCATCAGATAGTCAACATGCTCCTGAATAACAGGTAAATGTGGGGAAGTGCCGTTGGTTTCAATTGCGGTATGGATCTTTAACTCGCAAAGCTGCTCAAGAACAGCTTTGAGCTCTGTCCATTGCATGGTTGCTTCGCCGCCGGTAAAAGTCACACCGCCGCCCGAAAAGAACATTGCACGACTTCTTACACATTCATCCACTATTTGCTTGATGCTGTATTCAGTTCCGCCTTCAAAGGGCATTCCCTCTGGATTTGAGCACCAAGGGCAACACATATTGCAGCCTTGCAAATGGTACACCAATCGATTGCCGGGCCCGTCCTGTGAGTAGTTAAAGCCCTTAAAAAATATTTTCATGATCTTATCCTCTCATACAGAATAGTTTTAGTATAAAACAAAACGATAAAAATTAAAATTAACAAACGGATAAAAAGAATGTGTAAAAACGTAAAAATATGATTGACAAACTAAGCGGTAGGGTATATAATGAACAAAGACAGGAGGGAGTATTATGAAAAACTTTTTTTCTGATATAAATATCCACACAATAACCGATGCGAATATCAATTTTTATACCGTCCCGTTTATACATCCTACCCGAAAAATGCACGAGCACGATTTTATTTATTTGCTTCACGGGGAATGGTCGTTGGGGCAAAACGGTCAAACGTATGATCTTTGTGAGGATTCATTGTTGATACTATTTGCGGGGAATAATCATTATGGGGTAACTCCTTGCCGCGCAGGAACAAAAACCATGTATTTTCACGTAACCTGTGAGGATGGGGACGTTTTTGAAGAGGATGACTCTTTATCTTGCATTGATACTCTGATAAACGCTTCGCACAACAAAAATATAAAAAAGCTGTTTTCTGAGGTGGTAAATGCAAAGCTTTCAGGGGAGCAACGTAAAGCGAATTTGTATTTTGAGCTTTTGCTGTGTGAGCTGACGTCGCAAAAAACGTATTTGAAGGAGATCAAGGTTGCGCAAAAGATCCAGAGCATCATACACGAATACCCTGAGCGCTTTTTTGGCAATGAAGAATTGGCACATATGATGAACGTATCCGTAAAGACGGCAGAAAATAAATTCAAGGCGGCATTTGGTAAAACGATCCACCAGTATATATTGGATTTTAAGATACGAGAGGCTATGGCATATTTTGACCGCTTTGAAGACATAAGCGTTAAGGAGGTTGCGTACAACCTTGGCTTTTGCGATGAGTATCACTTCAGTAAGCAATTTCAAAAGCACACGGGAATGTCCCCAAGCAAATACAAAAGATCAAAGGATTGATAATACGGTAAGCTATTGTAACAGAAAAGAGTCGATACGGAGATGATCCATATCGGCTCTTTGATTTTTGTTATTGCTTTGTACCCGATACTCAACGATCTCGGGATTGCTGTGCGCTGTTAAAGCAGAGCGCGTTAGTTTTACTTGAGTGATTCGAGGAGATCCTTGATTCTCTGGCTGGGGCTCAAAACGTTGCTGAGTGACTTGTCGTAAGCGAGAGTGTCGATTATGAGTGCAACGTACTTTGACATGTCAACAGAAACGTACCAATCTCTCTTGAGGAGCTCGGGTGTGCTGTAGATGAGGTTTGTTGTGAATACCTTATCGATAGTACCCTTTGCGTAAGCTTCGTCAAACTTATCAAGACCGTTGCAGAAAAGACCGAATGTGGAGAATACGAATATTCTGTTAGCCTTTCTTGCCTTGAGCTGAGCTGCAACGTCGAGCATGGATTCACCGGAGGAGATCATATCGTCAACAACGATAACGTCCTTACCTTCAACGTCCTTACCGAGGAAGTCATGGCTGATGATGGGGTTTCTGCCGTTAACTACGACGGAGTAATCTCTGCGCTTGTAGAACATACCAAGGTCCAAGCCGAGCACGGAGGAGTAGTACATACAACGTGACATACCGCCTTCGTCGGGTGAAACGATGAGCATCTTGTCCTTGTTGATATTAACGTTATCAACGGATGAAACAAGTGCCTTGATCATCTGATAAGCAGGAGATATTGTTTCAAAGCCGTTAAGCGGGATAGCGTTCTGCACACGAGCGTCGTGAGCGTCGAATGTGATGATGTTTGTAACGCCCATATTTACGAGCTCCTGCAATGCATGAGCACAGTCAAGGGATTCACGAGCTGTACGCTTGTGCTGTCTGCCTTCATAAAGCATGGGCATGATAACTGTGAGTCTGCGGGCTTTTCCGCCTACGGCAGATATAACTCTCTTGAGATCCTGGAAGTGATCGTCGGGGCTCATGGGAACCTTCATATCGTACATTGTGTAAGTAACGCCGTAGTTGAAGGGGTCGCAAATGAGGTAAAGATCCTTACCTCTTACTGTTTCCTTGATGTGAGCCTTTGCTTCACCGGTACCGAATCTGGGGCAAACAACGTCGACCTTGAACGTGTCGATAGTGGAATCTTCCTGAACGGAAAGACTTACTCTGCGGTTGTGGTGCCAATCGAGCAAATAATTGTCGATCATTGAAACAAACTTTTCGCATCCGGGGAGCGCGATAATTCCAAGATCACCTACGGGCAACAAGCTGTATTCTTCATTTGATATAATCATATTCTATCTCCTGTATGTAAATATAATAAATTGCTTAGTTTAATACTATTGTGGCGATCAACACGAGGGGAGTGTCGCCGTCGTTTCTGATGGAATGACCTTGTCCACTCTTTGTAACGAGTGTGTCACCTGCTTGCACTTTAATAATTGTGCCGTTATCATTTGCTGTGCCTTGACCTGCGGCAAAATAAAAGCTCTCTGTTTCGTTTTCATGAACGTGATAGCCGATAGAGCAACCCTTTTCAAGTGTAAGACGAGCCATCAAACGCACGTTTGGAGGGAGAGAATCCTTTGTAAAATGCTCAATGATAACCTGACCGTCACCACCGCGCATTGCCACTCTGATCTCTTTTGAATAATCGTTTTCAGAAATGTACATCGTTAAAAACTCCGTTTTGAATTATTGGTTCATATTTATGCCTAATATGAACACACTAATATTATAAATTAAATGTTGAACTTTGTCAATAAGCAAATTGACATTTTGTGCATAAAAAATAAATTTTTAATTTTGAATTATAGTTTGCGTTACATAATAGTACCGTCGCCGGGGAATGTTGAGGTCTGTGTTGATATCTGGGACACGTTGGTTATGCACGAGATCTGATAGCCGTCGTTGGTGATGGCTTTTATTTCATATTGAATATTGGTTATGCTGAGGGTCTCATCAAGATCGACGGTTATTGAACCTATAGAGCTTCTTATCTGAGGTGATTCGAGCCCTATGGATACAAACAAGTCCTCGGCTTCATTGGTTGCGTCAAACTCAAGTATAACAACGTGCTCACCGTTATTGACGGGGGCATAGGTTATGTTTATAACGTCGTTAGTGCCTATGCCATATGGATCAAGGAACTCTCTAATAAAATTTGCAGCAGACCATTGATTCTGTTCTTCGGCGGAGTGCTCAGCACCGTCCATGGTTATTGTTTTTGTTTTGCCGTCGTATTTTGTTGTAACCTCATAAGATCTTGTATTATTGGAGATACCACCGTAGGTTGTGTTTGTGACGAAGGAGGATACGTTATATACGAGATCACCGTAGTTATGATTGAATTCAACAATATTTCGTTCTGTATATTTTGAAATATTGATAGTCATAAACTGAAGCGTTAAGGTTACGTCTGAACGGAATCTGAGTTTGTCGGAATTTTGCAATTCGTCTATTCCGTCAAGCACCGTGATCATGGCATCGGGGCTGTCACAAGGCTTGTAATCCTCGATATTTTGCGGCAAAGCTACGGATCCTGTATCTTCGGGCAGGCAAAGATCGGCATTGACATCAATGGATAGCTCAAGAGCAACGTCTGAATTTCCAAAGGTTGCAAATGTAAGATTTGCTTTGGTATTAGTTACGGCTTTTATATTTTTGTTTACGGTATAGACTACCGAAAAGCTTGTGAGTGAAGCTTTTGTGGGAACACCGTTGAGTATTGTGGACAGAGCCCATTGCTCAAGTGAGGCTTGGGCTTCTTTTGAAATTGCGTTATAAGCTATTACCCATGAATCTGAGTTTGCTTCCAGGTTTGGTGAGATTCCGCAGGTCAACAAGTCGATATCGGGATCGTCTTTGTTGAGATTATCGAGGTAGTCGGAATATTCTGAGAGCGTGAGCTGATATTTGAGATCGACGGGGGAGTCCTGAGCCTGAGTATCTCGTGAAGTGAATAATATCCCGTTTGAATAGCCCTCGGTGTAATCGATAATATCATCATCTGTCTGATTTCCGTTATAAGACCTCTCAGTGTGTGTGTTCACAAGCATGGAGAAATTGTCCTGATCCTTGAACAGGTTTATGGCGTTAACGGTCTGAGTCATGAGCGTATTGATCTGATTGCCATATAAATCACCCGAAAGGCTCATATTGAGAGTGGAGTTTTCTTCAGCGTGGAGTGCATAATACTCGCTTGAATGATCCAAAAGATACTTTATTGCTTCGTCCTGCGGCATTTTGCTTATATTGGGCTTACAACCGCTTGTAAATATCAAAATTGAAAGTATTATCGGGATAATTTTTGTAATCTTTGATCTCATATAAAAGCTCCTTTATCTTATGGGTAAAGTATATCACAAGAGGGTTACATTGTCAATAAAAATATCGCTACGTCGGTGAAGACGCAGCGATACGATAGAATTATTCCTTGATAGTTTCTGCGATGCCCTTTGCAAGACCTGCAATACCCTGAATTTCGGAGGGGATGATGATCTTTGTAGCTTTGCCGTCGGCAGCCTTTTCAAAAGCTTCGAGGCTCTTGAGGTTGATAACAGCACTTGAGGGAGCAGCTTCGTTAAGCATACGCAAGCCCTCTGCAGTAGCCTTCTGTACCATGAGGATAGCTTCGGACTGACCTTCAGCTTCACGGATCTTGGCTTCCTTTTCAGCCTCGGCACGGAGGATGGCAGCTTCTTTTTCTGCTTCAGCTTCGCGGATCTTAGCTTCCTTAAGACCTTCGGCAACGAGGATAGCGGACTGCTTTTCACCCTCTGCACGGAGGATGGATTCACGACGTTCACGCTCTGCTTTCATCTGCTTTTCCATCGCATCCTGTATAGCGGACGGAGGAATGATGTTCTTCAATTCAACTCTGTTTACCTTGATGCCCCAAGCGTCGGTAGCTTCGTCGATGATGGCTCTCATCTTTGTGTTGATGGTATCACGTGAAGTAAGAGTCTGGTCAAGCTCAAGGTCGCCGATGATGTTACGCAACGTTGTTGCCGTAAAGTTTTCGATAGCAGCCATGGGATTCTGAATACCGTAGGTAAAGAGCTTGGAGTCTGTTACCTGGAAGAATACGACTGTGTCGATCTGCATTGTAACGTTATCCTTTGTGATAACGGGCTGGGGAAGGAAGTCAACTACCTGCTCCTTGAGGACTACCTTGCGCGCAACCTTTTCGATGAAGGGTGCCTTGATGTGGAAGCCTGCCTGGAGGACTGTTTTGTAACGTCCAAGACGCTCGATTACGTACTCGTTAGCCTGAGGTACGATGATGATGTTGCTGATAATGATGATAATAACAAGAACCAGCAAAATTGGGATTAAATATTCCATATAAAACTCCTTTTGGTTTATTTAAGACTCTGTAGTTTCCTTTGCGGGGGAAACTATGAGCTTATTTCCTTGAATCTGAATGATCTCAACGAGAGTGTTCTCGTTGATAACGTCGCCGTTTGAACTTCTTGCAGCCCACAAAACGCCGTTTATTTTAACGTAGCCGGTTTCGGCAAGATTGTCGATGGTTTGAGTTGCAAAAGCTTTGACGCCGATCAAAGTATCTTTATTTGTTGCGGTTTTTTTGATAAGATATTTGTTTAATAATGGACGGGTGGTGAACAGGAGCGTGAGTGACACAACAAAGAACACTGCGACCTGCCAACCAAAGCCTGCGCCAAGCGCTGCAAGAATAGCTGCAACTATAGATCCTATTGCAAACCATGACGTTAAAAGTGTTGCTGTGCACGCCTCGATTATAACGAATATTATAGTAAGTGCGACCCACAGAGCAATTTCGCTGTCAAAGCCTAAAAGCTGAGGTGCAGAGGATAAAAGCTCTATACTCATATTTGTTTGTCGCCCTGAAATAAAGGGCATCCTTTCATAAAATTAGCAGAACAATATTATTTGCCTGATTGCTTGCTCTTTTCTTTTTGCTGAAGCATTGGGTAGAACGCCACTATGACGTACAACAGTATTGCTGCAACAAAAATTCTGATGAGATCCGAAAAATACACCGCAGTGAACAGTACGCTGTTGGGGAATATGAACAGTATTGCTAACGCTATAAACGGATATATAAAGCTTCCTGCGGAAATATAAAGCACTTGGGAATAATCCAAACCGAATTTTGCGAATCTTGCAACGTGTTTTACTATTATCGAAAGCAAAAGAACCGCCAGAACAAGCACTACGAGCATTACTGCGCAAAGAAAAACAGAAATGCTTGCAACAAGATTGTTTACGATACCGTATCCCTGCGGGACGTATTGCTTTGCGAGTGTGTCGTCAAATGAGAATACACCCATCTGAGAGTAAAGCTCGGCAACGGATATTCTGAATTCAAGCCCGTCAAAATAAATATATGCACCGTCATTTCCTAAAAAAAGATATGCAAGGTGATCCTCCTCGGGCTTGGATGCGCTTGTGTAAGAAAGCGACGTATCGATATGAAGATACGTATCAACCGCTTTGATATAGCATTGCTTTGTGTTACTGTTAAATTCAAAAACGCCGTCTGAAAGGCTGAAGCTGTCAGCACTGAGCACAAACTCCGCAATATCGGAGTAAATGCCCGTTACAAAGCGATTTACAGCTAAGGCTCCGCTTAAAAACAGCGCCAAATAAGCGCATAAGAGCAGAAGAGCTATCGCTTTGATGCCCCTGCTCTTATGCTTGTGAAATTCATGCGGAAGTAATGCGGACCTTAAGTCGCACCACTTCATTATTTCTTATTCGTGGCAGCCACAAGAGCAGTTGCAGTCATGGTCGTGATGGCAGTCGCCGTCGCAATCGCAATCGCCGTCGCAATCGCAATCACAGTCGTCACCGCCACAGCAGTCACCGTTTTCGCAATCACAGCAGTCGCCGTCGCATCCGCCGATGTCGCCGTACTCAAAGAGCTCTATGCTTTCGCCGCAAGGACCTCTGAAGAAGATGCACTTAGAACCGTTGAACATATGGGGGAGGAATACAACGTCTTCTGTATCGAATACAACGCCTTCTTCCTTAAGGATATCAACGAGCTGCTCAATGCCTGTAACCTGAATAGCCAAGTGGTGGAAGCAACCGTCACCCTTGCCGTCCAAAACGCCGTTGGGCTTCTGGATGATCTCAAGAATGATGTCAACGCAGAGAAGGAATACTATTCTGAGTGTGCCGTCTTCCTGTTCGTGGCTGATGTCCTCGATCTTCTGGAAACCGAGCACGTTTGTGTAGAAATCTACTGTCTTTTCAATATCTGTTGTGTGAAGGGAGATATGTCCCAAGCCCTCGATTGTGGGGCCGCAGCTTTCACAGCCGCAATTACAATTACCCATGTGTGTAATCTCCTTTGTATTAATTGTTCTATATTCGTCGGGGTCAACCGATTTAGATCTTATTATGATAATTATAACAGAAACAGGAATAATTTTCAACTGTTTTTGTAAAAATTATTTGATTCTTAAATAAATTCTTGTGGGTGAGGTTATGAATTTATCGCTTCTGTCAACGTCGGGTATCTGTGTGTACTGATTCCGGCCGTAAGCGTAAAGTCTTCTGTTTGAATCTATAAAGAATCTTGTTGCGCCGTTACCGTAAAAGCTTGTGACCTTATAGCTGAAATTCACGCGGGAGGGTGCATTTCAGCTATAA
>SVGF01000086.1 GCA_015056475.1 Clostridiales bacterium | reverse complement strand
CTTCACAGGCGGTTACGGCTCCGTTCTCTACGGAGTACTCATACTTGATGATGTTGATCTTATCCTTAACTGCATTCCACATAGAGAAGTCAGGAGAATAAGGACCGTAAACAACGGAGCCGTAACCGCCTGTGAAGTTCTGTGCGAACTCAACAGTGTTGATGATGTAAGCAACAGCCTTACGTACAGAAGCGAACATTGTGGGTCCGAAGTCACAGTCGAACTGAACCTTACCGTAACCAGCTCTCTGGTAGTGAACTTCAGCGAACTTGCCGTTGCTCTTTTCTACTTCGTCAAGAGCAGCTTCTGTGTCAGCACCACCTGTGATACCAGCGAGGATATCGATCTCACCGGACAAGAGCTGTGTGAGCTGTGTTTCAGAAACGATCTTAACGTAAACGAGAGTCTTGATAGAGGGCTTCTGGCCTTCGAAGTTACCAGCGTACTCCTTGTTGATAGTAAGTGTAACCTGTCTTGTGCCTTCATCCCATTCCTTGATTACATAAGGACCAGAGAAAGGATACTCTGTAACGTCGTATCTAGCTTCCTTGATGTGCTCAGCCTTAGCATAGCCGTTTTCACCCTTAGCATACCAGTCGCCAGCGAGGTAAGCGCCTTCGCCGTCGTCCTTAACTTCAATGCCTTCACCGAGAACGAGCTCGAGGGGGTAAGGAGTTACTGCGCCGTATGTATAAGCGTAGTAGTAGGGGTAGTAGCCAGCAGCTGCGTCAACTGTGTAGGAGAACTTGTACTCGTCAAGGAGTCTAACACCCTTGAATACCTTAGATGCGCCTTCAGCCTCAACACCTGTGTAAGCGTTGTATGCCTTATAACCTACATATGTCTGACCTGCCTTGCCGGGGTTGCCCGCATCAACAGCTACAGGGGTACTGAACGCGAGAACGTATGCAAGATAGTTAGCAGCCTTAACCTCTGTGCCGTCAGAGAACTTGAGGCCGGGGTTGATCTCAATTGTAATAACATAGTTGCCATCAGCGTCTTCTTCCTCTGTGTGAGACTTAACAACAGTTTCATTCCATACGTAGTCACCGCTCTGGTTTGTTTCCATTGTTGAGTAGCCTGTGATAAGGCCGTTGATATCCTGGTCAGCTGCACCTGCAGAGCTGCCGCCGAAGCCGGGCCAACGGAAGTCGCCTGATAATTCTGTGGTATTACCTACAATTACGGTGTTCTTTGAGCCGGCGCATCCACCAAAGAATGAAAGCACCATAGCGCAAACGAGCACCAAACCGAGAATTTTCTTGCTCATTTTTATTCCTCCATAATGAGTATTTTACCACGGAAACACGTGACACCCTAACTTCCCTGTAAAGTCGGATATACGCGCATAACACTTATGTGGCAGAGTTGTGGCATAATACACAACTCTGAGTTATTATACCATAATGCGCAAATTTTGTCAATGTTTTTAGATGGATTTTTCAATATTTATTTATTTTTACATCACAAAAATCACGGATATATTGAAAAAAATGCATACATCTATATATTAAAACAATAAACTGCAGGGAATCTTTATTTCCCTGCAGTCGGATAGTGATATCGGTATTAAATAAAGCTCAGGTCAAAAATCAAACGGAGCTCACTCCTTCCCCCACCGGAAAGCTTGAATTAACCTCAAATCTGCTTTGTGTCATTAATTAAGACACAAGAAACACTGCCTCTTTGAACACAGAAGGCCTTTTTGGGCGATATGTTTGCTTTAGCAAACGCGATATATTTTCGCTTGTGCTCAAATGCGATATAACCGCCCTTTCGGCCGGTTGCGATATGATATAAATCCCCCTCACGCCCGAGAAGGCATATCGTATCGAAGATATATCGCACACTTCAGTGTATATCACAAATCTCTCAAGGGATTTATATCGCTGCGCAGTGCCCTTAAGGACACTGCGCATATTAAGCGTCATCATCTTTTAAGCACGTTTCCCGGAGATATGTTCTTATTCATATATGAGCTTGGGTCTGACGAGATCACTCTCGTTATCTTAAAATAATCTCCATTCCTCTCCCCTTCAAGGAGCACGCCGTTTATTGTCATGAATTCTGTTGGCTTTCGCTTTTTGGGGAGCTTTAAGCCCTGTATCAATTCCAACGGCACTATAGTGTGCAGCATATCACTTCACCTCACCGTTGATCAGCTCTCGCAGACGGCGCATTGCTGTGTCTATTCCGCCTACCTCGTGTATCAATCCGCACTTTACCGCCTCATCCCCAACCAAAACCGTGCCGATCTCGTTTGCAACGTCACCCGTATTGAGCATAAGCTGAGTGAACTTTTCCCTGCTGATATTTGAGTGATCGGTAACAAAGCCGATTATTCTTTCCTGCATTTTGTTCATATAATCGTAGGTTTGCGGTGAGCCTATAAACAAGCCGTTCATTCTTATAGGGTGGACCGTCATTGCCGCTGTGGAAGCTATTACGGAGCGTTTAGCACTCAACGCTAACGGCACGCCTATGCTGTGACCCCCACCAAGCACTAACGACACAACCGGCTTTGACATTGTGGATATCAATTCTGCGAGCGCAAGCCCCGCCTCAACGTCACCACCTACGGTATTCAATATCAATATGACGCCTTTTATTGTTTTGCTCTCCTCTATTGCGATGAGCTGAGGTATTATGTGCTCGTATTTTGTGGTCTTATTCTGTGGGGGAAGCACCATGTGCCCCTCTATCTGACCGATAACCGTTATTACGTGTATATCGGATGTTTCCTTTGGTATGGGCATCATACCGTATTGCATAACGGAGCTTTCCTGTGGTATGCTTTGCTCGACATTTTCTTCGTTGGGGCAGTTTTCATCATCCTCGGAATAATACTCCATATCATTTGCCATGCATGAGATGAACGCATCCCTGTATTTTGTATATTTTTGTGTATCCATAGCTTTATCCTTTCGGTTATTGTTAATGTAATTATTGCCAAAAATCAATGGATTAATACACTCAATATAACAAAAAAAGCCACACCAAAACAGGTGTGGCAATCATTCGTAATTTTGTTATTACATGTTAGCAAGAGCGTCAGCGAGGTCACCGATGGACTTGATCTTTTCAATAGCATCCTCGGAAATCTCAGCATCAAACTCATTCTCGAGAGCCATTACAAGCTCAACGATCTCAAGAGAGTCAGCATTGAGGTCCTCAACAAACAAAGTATCATCTGTGAGCTTCTCAATGTCATAATTCAACTGCTCTGCAACTATTTCTTTAATTCTAACTGCGTATTCATCTCTGGTCATATCTCAAATCACCTTTCTGTGTTTTATTGGTCAGCCTCTGCCTGAGGTGCCATTTCATTAACATTCTGCTTGATTGCGGAAAGGACCTTGCCCTCCATCATCTTGTCAGCCTGTATCATTGCGTAAACAACAGCCGAGCTCTTGGAGCTGCCGTGGATCTTTATTATATTAGCGTCAACGCCCAAAAGCGGAGCGCCGCCGTAATAGTCGTAATTAAATCTGTTTTTAAGACTCTTGAGAGCCTTTTTCATAAACAACGCGCCAAGCATAGCAAGCTTACTGCTCTTGATCTCATCCTTAAGGCTACCCATTATGTACATACCGATGCCCTCGGACGTTTTGAGGATGGCATTACCTGCAAAACCGTCACATACAAGTACGTCAGCCTGATTGTCATAAGAATAACGCGGCTCAACGTTACCAACAAAGTTGAGGTTGGGATCGTTTTTCAAAGCCTGATGCGCCGCCTTTGTAAGATTGTTGCCCTTCTTCTCCTCTGCGCCGTTATTGATAAGACCAATTGTTGGGTCTTCAATACCGAAAACAGTCTTCATATAAGCCTTGCCAAGAACAGCAAAGCCTACAAGATGCTCAACGTCACTGTCAACGTTTGCGCCGCTGTCCAAAAGAAGAGTGGGACCCTTCTTTGCAGGGAGAGTTGTAGCCAAAGCGGGACGGTCAATACCCTTCAAGCGTCCGCACAAAAGCAGACCACCCGCAAAAAGTGCACCTGTGCTACCTGCAGAAATCAACGCAGCATCGTCATTACCCTTAACAAGTGCAAGCGCTTTAACGATGGAAGAATCCTTCTTGCGGCGGAGCGCAAAAACGGGGGATTCGTTATTGTCGATAACCTCGGTAGCGTTAACTACTGTAATTCTTGATTTGTCGTGATCGGGATATTTTGCGAGCTCCTGCTCGATAACATCCTGCCTACCAACAAGAACAACTTCAGCCTTGCATGACTTTAAGCCGTCAACAGCGCCCTTAACTATTTCGTGTGGAGCGTTATCGCCGCCCATTGCATCAATTATTATCTTCATTGATATATCCTTTCGTCATGCAGGGCCTGCGGTCAAAGTCATACCTTGACCGCAATGCGCCTTGTTATTACTGCTCTGCTGCCTCTGTGCTGATTACCTGCTTCTTGTCATAGTAGCCGCAATTCTTGCAAGCTCTGTGTGAAAGCTTAGGTTCGCCGCACTCAGGACATCTGCCGTTACTGGGATTTTCGATCTTCCAGTTAGCTCTTCTTGTGTTTCTTCTCTGCTTTGAGATTTTTCCCTTTGGTACTGCCATGTGACTCACACCTCCTATTTCTCAAAAAAATCCTTTAATGCCGCAAAGCGCGAATCTATCGGAGCATCGTCCTCCAAACTGCACTCACAGCATTCAATATTCAAATTAACACCGCAGATCGGACAAACGCCCTTGCAATCGGGGCTACATTCCATTTTTGCGGGAATATTCATAATAAGGTTAGTCTGAACAGCCTCGTCAAACTCTATTGTGTCACCGTCGGTATAGTACATATCAAGCTCGTCGTCGATAGCCTTTTCTTTCTGTGAGAAATGAAGCTCAACAGGAAAGCTGACTTCATAAGGATACAAGCTCATGCACTTGCCGCAAACAAGACTTACTCTTGCTGACACGCTGCCGTCAAAACGGTAATATTTGCTTTTGACTCTGGTAAGCTTGCCCTTAAGCTCTACGTCACCATCAAAGGTGATCTCATCGCCAAGGTATTCAAAGCTTTTTACCGGAGCACTGATGTCAACGTCTATAACAGCGTTGATCTCATGTAATAAACCAACAACACTTAACGTCATACAAACCTCTTACGCCACAGTAGTACATAATATGTGACTGTAATATTATACCCTTTTTTTCATTTTTTGTCAAGAGGGAGAGTGCACTTTTTTGCAAATTTGCGAAAATATTAATACGATAATCTATATCTTGGCAATCATCCTCAATAAAACGGACAGCTTATCGCATAAAACACTTTATGTGACAAGTCGTCCGTTAAAGAAATTACTCTATCATAGTATTCTATACGACAGCATCAGTGATTCAAGAGGATTTGGGATAATTGCGGTATAATTAACAAGCTCCCAGCCTTTTAGCGTCATGATTTTAGCTTCATACGCTTCGTTTGAAACCGTTACCTCATAATCACGTGTAATATCTATCGCGTTGATATTGAACGTTTTTTGAGACTCTGCATCATTTTCTCGTCTGAAGAACAAGCAAAAGCCCTTATCCTTCATCGCAAACTGATAAGCGCACCAGCAATCATCCGCATGCGTTGCTTCAGTTAGCGGATAGAAGTCGCCATCCCAGCAGTCCCTGATCGCAATCAATTCCGACAAAGGCTTTTGAGTTGAAGCAACGTCAAAATCATCGTCCATTGCTGGCCAATTGCACGCGATACCTTTTGTCATTCCCGAGCGGAATATAAAAGCCTTTGTGTCCCACGTTGAGCCTGCATGATACGGCAGATATCTGTTCAAGCCGATCGTGTGGTTCTGATTCCAATAGTGATTTGGAGTATCCTCTTTTACGGGTGAGCAGTTAGTGTCACTTCTCCATACGGGAATTGAACGCATATTGGCTTCAAAGTCAAGTCTTCTGCCGCCCGATGCGCAGTTGTCTATCATCAAGCCCGGAAATTCAGCAACAAGATCATCCCAAAGCTTATACAAGCCTGTTACGTACTTATTCTCGGTATAACCCTTCTTACCAACAGGATCATGCTCACGCCAGAATTTGAGAGGATCAATATTGAAATCCTGTCGATAGATGTCAACTCCGTTTTCACGGATAACGCGAGCCAAAGTATCAAACAGCCAAAGGCGAGCCTCGTCGTTTGAGAGATCAAACAAATACTGATTATTGCCGTCGATCGTCAGCATATATTCAGGGTAATCGGTTACAGTATCGGTGCCGCCACAATTTCTTTCGGGCTCAAACCAGAGCATGAATCTCATCCCGTACTTATGAGCAAGATCTGAAATGGGTCTTAAGCCGTTTGGAAGGCCCTCGTGGCAATTATAATTACCAACGCCCCATGGGAAGCATTTTTCAAACCAAGCGGCGTCAAGCCAATATGTATTAAAGTAACCAACCTTTTTAGCGCATTCTATACTGTTGATCTGTCCTTCTTCGTTTCTCCATTCCGGAACGCTCCAAAAATAGCGGTCAAACATCTGAAGGCTTACCGGAACGTTCATTGTTCCACCCGTTTTTGCAGCGGGGCTGAGCTTTTCTCTGAAAAGACGTCTGAAATTCTGACGCGCCTTAAGTTTACCCTTACCGAAATATACAAGCGCACCAACAGAGCGTATGCTCTCACCTTGGGCAAGGTACATATCACAATCGCAAAAACCCGCCACAACATGAGCTGTATTACCCGATCTTGTCAAAGTATATTTCCATTGACCAGTCCAGCCAATCGCAAAAACCACAGTATCTTCGCCGCTTGTAACGTCAAAATAAGGGAATGCATCGCCTTGGCTTGACCTGCCGCCTCTTGCTTCTTGGGTAAATGAAAAACCATCCGTTATTTGAGCGGCTCGCGGCATAAAAGAGTCCTTGGAGCTGTTGTCACCGTTGATGCTTTCCCAAATTGCATCACAGCCAACGGCAAATCTCAGATCCATTCCGTAAAGCTCTGTTATTTGCCCTGTTGGTGCAACACCTTTATTGGTGAGCTTAACCGTCCAACGGTACATATTTTCGGCAACCTCCTCAAAATTCAAAACGATCAACAGATCGCCGACCCTTTTGGAATAGGAATTTGCACTTTTAACCATCTGATCAGGAATAATATCTATTCTTTCGCCGTTCAGCTTAAAGCTTGCTACCGTGGAGCTTGTGATATTGCTTACCGTTTGCATGCTTTTTTACTGCGCTATCAAGGCATTGATCGCTTCAAAGAAATCGTAAGTTACCTTATCGGGATCAAGCTTGTGCATATACACGATGTCGTGTCTGCCGGGGTCAAATGACCAAACGTCATCCCCCCTCAATCTGGGAGCCGCCATTATACTTACGTCGTAAGCCTCGGGGCAATGGATCAATCCGGGACCTGCAATATCCCAAAGATGATGCGTCCATTCCTTTTGACCCGGATAAGCCAACTCGGGAAGGTCTTCTCTGAAGAACTTAGCTGTAGCACTGTCGCCCTTTATCTGAACAATGTTCTCAGGATTACCTATCAACGTCTGTGTGCCGCAGCCCTCGGGGCCCATTGCGGGAAGAAGAATGAGATTCACACCGCAATTAAGCAGGAATCTGCCTGCATAGTGGTCCTGACCTACGTTAAAGTCGCCTGCAGGGCCGTCAAAATCAATGCAGTTACAGCCGACCCAGATAACGCAGATATTGTCCTTGATCGTGGAATCTGCGATAATGGCGGAGGAAACGTTTGTAGCAGCACCCGTTGCGATTATGTATATCATCTCGTCGGATTCGTGTGCGAGCTTGATTATATTCTGAACGGCGGGGCAATCCACCCATTCGCCCTCCTCAAGCTGTGTTAAGGGAGTGTCGCATCCGAGATATGCGGGGACGTCATCCTTTCCAAGGAACTTCAGCACCTTAACGATCTCATCGTAGCTGCGCTTCATACCGTCTGCAAAGCCGTTACATCTGTAATTGTTGAACAAAACGGCATTTACACCGAGCACCTCCATTCTGTTGCTACCCAATGCAAATGCGATAGCATACTGATCGTCGATATCGTTGTATGCGTCGCAGTCCATTATTACCTTCTTCACTCTGTCTGATCGGATATCCTCAAGTATTTCATTTAACGTCATAATTTATACCTCTTTTCTATAGTTTACGCCTCAATCAATTTATTGATCACGTCATAAAATTCTTTCATTACCTCTTTATAGTCAAGCTTATACATATATATTACGTTGTGTCTGTCGGGCTCGAATGACCACACGTAGTCACCGCGCATTCTTGGCGGCATAACGATCTTAAGATCATACCATTCCGGTGCGTGCAATATTCCCGGCACAGCAACGTCCCAAAGGTGATGGAACCATATCTTCTCGCCGGGGTAGGAAAGCTCGGGTAAGTCTTCCCTGAAGAACTTTGCGCGTTCGTTATCGCCCTTTATTGCCTTGATATTGTCCTGATCTGCAATAAGCGTCTGTGAACCACAGCCCTCCGGTGCCATGCACGGCACGTGAACGAGATTTACACCACAATTAAGCAGATATCTGCACGCAATAAAATCCTGTCCAACGTTAAATTCCGCAGCACCACCGTCATACTCGTATGCGTTTGCTCCGAGCCACATTACGCAGATCTTGTCCCGTATCGATCTGTCTGCTTTAAGCGCGCTTACAACGTTTGTTGCTGCACCCGTTGCGATAACGTATATCAGTTCATCCGCCTCGCGTGCGGTTTTGATTATATTTTGCACAGCAGGGCTGTCTATCCATGCATCCTCAGCATCATCCTCATTAAACGGTCTTGTGCAACCCTTGTATGCAGGGATATGCTCACAATTCAAGAGCTTAAGGATCTTGACTATCTCGTTATAGCTCCTCTCCATTCCATCCTCGTAGCCGTTACATCTGTAATTATTGAACAGCGTAGCATTTACGGACAAAACGTCTATCTTGTCACTACCCAAAGCGAGTGCGATCGCATACTGATCGTCGATATCGTTGTATGCATCGCAGTCCATTATTACCTTTTTAACTCTGTCTGAGCGAATGTCATCCAATATTTCTTGAAGAGTCATATTTTCCTCCCGAGTACATTTTTTATATTATAACAAAATATTTAATAAAATTCAATACAGAAATCGGGAATGACAAATAAAAAACGGGCACATCAACAAAATGTGCCCAAAAATAGTTTTAGATTATGGAGCAATTCCACATATCAACGTCCGAATCTTCAAATACTTCTTTCAAACGGTTCCTGATGTCGGATTTTGTTACACCGTTTTTGAGTATGACCTGCAGGAATCCACCACCGCCTGCACCGCAGACCAATTTACCTGCAACAAGGTCGTCAACGCTTGCAAATATCTGGTCTATCAAAGTATTCGTCGAGCCGCTGTCGATCATCTTTGAAAGTTCCCAATGCTTATTGAGAAGCTCCGCAAACTCATCAACATTACCTCTCTCAAGCTCAAAGCGCATTAAAGCTGCGGTCTTTTGGATCTCATTGAGTGCAAAAACAGAATCCGGCTCGTTTCCGATGTATCTGCCGATAACGTCACGAAGGAGATTTCTTGCTAGTCGGCGCTGACCCGTGTAGATCAAAACCAAACGCTCGTTGAGCTCATCTATCGTTTTTTGTGACAATACAAGGTGCGAAACCTTTATTTTCTGCTCCAGTCCCGGAGCTGTTGTGATAAATTTGATTCCGTTTGTAACACCGCCGACCTGATCCTGCCAACCGCCGCCTGTGGACATTATCTGCTCCATTACAAGCACGTGCTGATAGAGATCATCATCTGTGTGAGCTATTCCCATGAATTCAAATATTGCTTTAACGCAAGCCGCTGAAAGGATTGAGCTTGTTCCAAGTCCGCTTCCCTTTGGGACGTTTGTAACCTCGGAATGCATTATAAATCCGCCACCGAGGCGCTCGAGGATCGTTTTCAGATCTCCGCCATTTTTAGGAATGATACCACACGCAAGTAACGCTGCCTTTTGAAGCGCAAACGGATCATAAGGATCACCCGTTGCTTGCAACGGCTCTATAGAATCAAACTCACCGTGAGTATCCATATCTCTGCTGTCAAAAACAACCTTAAGTTCTGATATTTTCTCCAGAGTCACTTCAACGGGCTTTTCCCCGTTAAGAAGTATGGACGCGTTGAGTACAGTTCCGCCACGCTCAAGACAATACGGGGGCGTATCGGACCAACCGCCACCCCAATTAACTCTCAACGGAAGCTTTACAGTATGGCGATCTGTAACCATTTTACAGTTCTCATTATACTTAAGCAGATCAACCGTATCCTTCATTA
>SVGF01000085.1 GCA_015056475.1 Clostridiales bacterium | reverse complement strand
GCGTTGCGGTCCCCCTTCCTCCCGGAGGAAGGCTTTAGTACTACCTTTGTTTTGACATTACATTAATTCGAGGATGAAAAAAACTCCCTCCGAGAGGGAGCCGGATTTTGCGTAGCAAAAGACTGAGAGAGAATCCGCTAAAGTAAAATATTCGAAGGCTCCTTCCACCGCGCTGCGGTCCCCCTTCCTCCCGGAGGAAGGCTTTCGTACTACCTTTGTTTTGACATTACATTAATTCGAGGACGAAAAAGGCTCCCTCCGAGAGGGAGCTGGATTTTGCAAAGCAAAAGACTGAGGGAGAATCCGCTAAAGTAAAATATACAAAGGCTCCTTCCACCGCGTTGCGGTCCCCCTTCCTCCCGGAGGAAGGCTTTAGTACTACCTTTGTTTTGACATTACATTAATTCGAGGATGAAAAAAACTCCCTCCGAGAGGGAGCCGGATTTTGCGTAGCAAAAGACTGAGGGAGAATCCGCTAAAGTAAAATATTCGAAGGCTCCTTCCACCGCGCTGCGGTCCCCCTTCCTCCCGGAGGAAGGCTTTCGTACTACCTTTGTTTTGCGCCAATTACTTTTAACCGTTCCCGTACAACCTCATCAATGTATTCACATACATCTCTGAAATTCAAGTTGATTTGCCTATTTGTAAAGCGAATGATCATCAAGTCGTAGCTCTCAAGGATCTCTGTGCGAAATTCATCTTTTTGCAATCCTTGTTCGGTAAAATGCTGTGAACCGTCAATCTCTATAATTAGCCTTGCTTGATGGCAATAAAAGTCTGCAATAAAGTTTCCGATAGCCTTTTGCCGTTGAAATCTTATTTCGTACTTCGACAAAAAGTCATACCACAAATGTTTTTCTTGCGGTGTTGCCTTTCTTCGTAAATCCTTAGCAAGCATTATATTGTTTTTATTATATTCAAGCGACATTCTCACAGCTCCTGCACGGAGTATATGCCCTCAAGGCGGGCTAATTCGGTGGTTATCTCCTCAAAGGTTGATTTGCCGTTGAACTGCATGGAAAGTATTACCGATAGGCGCGATCTGCCCTCGCCCTTTGTTTTTGCAAGCTCAATTTGGAGTATCTTTGCGTTTTTGTCCTCTATTATGCTCTTGATGCCCGCAAAAACCTCAACCGATTCGTACTCAACGTAGAGATTGACTTCTCTCGCCTTGGTTGCAATGAACACTTCAAGTTTTGACAGTATCAGCTCCGCAACGAGTATGAGCACGGCGGTAAATGCAACCGCAAAGTAAAAGCCCACGCCTATTGCTATGCCTACTATGGCGGTAGTCCACAAGCCCGCGGCAGTAGTGAGCCCCTTGACCTGCGATCTGCGCGTTACGATTATTGAGCCTGCACCTATAAAGCCGATTCCCGCAATTACCTGCGCAGACATTCTTAAAGGATCGCACGGAAAAACTATATCCGCAACCGTGCCACCGTCTGCAACAAGTTCAACAAGGTATTCCCTGCAAAGATAAAGCCCCGTAATTGACGTGAGTGCTGCGCCGAGGCACACGAGGATATGCGTTCTGAAGCCTGCAGGTCTGTGCTTATGCTCTCTTTCCATACCGATAATTCCGCCGACAAGCACCGCAAGCACCAATCTTAACACCACCGACGTTGACGTGAGGTCTATGGCGGTTATCATTTCGTTTATGCTCATGGCAACCTCCTTATATTTCCTCTACCTGATTTACGCCGTCGATACCTGCAAGGCTTTCGAGCAATTCGGTATGTTTGAACCTTTTGGGCAGTCTGAGTGACAGCACGGCACTGGGAGTGCTCTCTCCCGAAGCCATTTTAACTATTTCAAGGTCAACAATGTGTACCTTTTTTGCTTTAAGTGTATCTATTATCTGCACGATGTCGTCATTAGTGTCGTATCCTACGGAAACCGTCATCGTGCGCGCTGATGCCATTATTCTGACTTCCAGCTTTGAAAGCACTATGAGCACGAGCATTATCAACAAGCACGCAGAAACGGCGGCAACGTAATACCCTGCGCCGATGGCAATACCCATACAAGCAGAAGCCCACAAGCCTGCGGCTGTTGTGAGACCCTTTACCTGCTGACGGCGTGTGACGATGATAGTACCTGCGCCCAAAAAACCGATGCCGTTGATTACCTGCGCACCAAGACGGGTAACGTCGGTAGCGATACCGAGCACCTCACGGGTGTATTGGCTTATGAGCATGGTAAGCGACGCACCTATACAAACGAGCATATACGTACGGAAGCCCGCGGGACGGCGTTTTCTGCCTCGGTCTATGCCGATGAGTCCGCCGCAGATAGTTGCAAGGCAAAGCCTGAATATTACAGAGGCTGTGCTGAAATCAGACATGCTGTCCAACCATTCTGTTATTGTATTTAATATTTCTTTTACGGTGTCCAAAGTGTTGTCACTCCTTTTTGTTTGTTGTTAAATATTATAGCATTTTTATGAGGATATGTCAATAAAAACGAAAAGAATAGTTGCCATCTCAGTCGGCGCTTTCAGGTCAACAAATTGCATTTCTGATTAAGTTTGAGTTTTACAATGTAAATGCAGATATTCCCATTATCCGAAGTCACCTACTCGGCTCCCACTTTGGGGGAGCTGTCACCGCAGGTGACTGAGAGGGCTTTTATCCTTTCTCTGATAACAATATCAATTTGTTCGCACACACCATTAAACTGCCTGTCAACATCCCGATTAGAAAAGCGCAAAACTTCCAATCCAAGAGCCTTCAAAAATTCAGAACGTTCAGCATTGTAAGCCATACCTTGCGGATCATAATGCTGTGAGCCATCCAATTCAATCACCAAACCCGCAGGGGCGCAGTAAAAATCCACTATAAATTTCCCTTCGTTGCTTATAAATTTTTACCGGATATTTTCTCAGGAAAAGATACCAGAGCTTACGTTCGTGTGGTGTCATATCTTTTCGAAGCCTTCTGGCATTTTCCAGCTGTCTGTTATCTTTTGGTATTGTCATAGTTTGCCCTCTCAGTCGGCTACGCCGCCAGCTCTCCCATAGGGAGAGCCAAGTGCTTTGTGCCGGGATTTATAAATTGCATTTCTAATTAAGTTTGCGTTTTACAATGTAAATACGTATCTTCTCATTATCCGAAGTTTCCTACTCGGCTCCCACTTTTGTGTAGCCAAGCCTAAGTGTCGTGTTTTAATTTATATAACAGCTTAATTAACAAATATATCATTTTATAAAAACAGACCCGACAAACAACGTTGTCGGGGTTACAGCATTCAACTGATAAATCTGTTTTTAGTAAAATTACTTCTTACCTGAAGGAACACCTGAAAGAAGTGTAGCCTTGTCTGCTTCGGCATATGCTTCGTCACTCATGCAAAGGATCTTGATGCCCTGGATGATACCGAGGATCTCGTTGATAAATGAAATCACACCAAAAGTAATGAATCCAAGCACGATACGCCATACGCCTGCCTTAACCTTACCCTGCATAAAGCAAGGAACACCAATTGAGTTAAAAATGATAGTCATAATGCCAAAAAGAATCTTGTTATCCATAATATCCTCCTTAATATGTATTGGCAATTTGATTATATCACAAATAAAGATAAAAGTCAACGGATAAATTATCGGATAACAGCTTTTGTGCGCAAAAAAACATATAAGGCAAGGAATATTGTCCTTGCCTTGCGTTATAATACTGTATGTTAAACTCTGATATTATTTTTTCTTACCGGTAAGTATGAACACTATTGCGGTCAGGCTACCTATAAACAGTGCCATAAACAACACGGATATTCCCATCCACAGTTTTACATTTCCCGACGGCGGTGCAGGATTTATCACAACCGGTGTGGGAGTTGGCTCAAGTGAAGGAGTAGGAGCAAGCGTTGGTGTGGGCTCGAGTGTGGGAGTTGGCGCAAGCGTTGGTGTGGGGGTCGGTGTCGGCGTTGGGGTGGGGGTCGGTGTCGGAGTTGGAAGCGGAGTGTGGGAGCATGTAGGCTCAGTTTCGTAAATGTACGGAGGAATACCGCCGTAAGCAGGCATTCTGTAAACTGTAAGCACATACTTTGCAGCACTTACGCCATCTTCCGCAATGCAAATAATCTCTACCTTATTTATACCTTCACTAAGCTCAGCCTCAACAACAGCACACGATGCCTTGCCATCCTGTGGAATGCCTTGGGCGCTGAAATTTACGACCTCGTAGGGCACAAACACTATATAATCCTTTACGGATGCAGAAAACCTTGGGCTTACCTCGCCATTGGAAAGCTTTATATTGTTAAGCAATGAATTACCGCTCGGCTTATAGTTTGGGTCTTTCTTGCGGGTAACGATGACTGTATAAGTCTTTTTTGTACCGTTTTCTGCCGTGACCTCGATTTTGACCTCGTTTTCACCTACGATGAGCCCCGTGTTACCGATTACGGTCGTCTTTGCCTTTGAGTGCTTTGCGACAGGGGTAAACGTTACTGAATCAAATTCATAATCGACCTCAAGCGTATATTTCTGAACACCCGAAGAAAATGACGGTGAAAGCTCTCCGCTTGAAACGGAAAGGCTCTCAAGCTCTGCATTGGAGGATTTTGGCTCGTGGATATTAACGGAATATTTTGCATCGGGATATGGAATATCCTTTTGTCCGTCGGATGCGACCATGTTGGTTATGTTTACCTCAACTGCAGTATCGGGACCAAGGCTTTTATTTACGTCAAATACAAACGTTGCAACGACAGTATTTGAATTTATGGGCTTTGTGAGCGCATTGTCGTATGCCATGACAGTTTTGCCGCTGAGCTCAACAGTCCAACCCGAAAGATTGGTCTTTGTGCTCACGAGCTTAAGCTGTGATGCATTGTAGCTGAGCTCGGCAGTAAATGCATAAATGTTCGTGCCGTTTACGTTTAGCGTAAGCTCGATCCTGTCCCCCGCATATACCGTGCCTTTGCCAACAAGCGTGCAGGACTCTGCAGCATACGCCGGCATTTGCACCGCAAGGCTGAATGACAAAAGCATGATCGTGGCGGCTATTGCGGTCAATATCCGTTTTTTCATCTGAACTCTCCTCTTTTATTTTTTGTTTTTATTCTGAAAGTAATAATTGCTTTACCAACACAAAATCGGTTACGGATATATTTCCATCACCGTTCAAGTCGGCTGCGATACGTCTTGCATCGTCGGGGATCTGTGAAGCTTCAAGCAAGTGGGACTTAACCATTACAAAATCGGTGACGGTGATCTTACCGTCGCAGTTTACGTCGCCGCTTACCGCGATCACAGCGCTGTCAAGCTCGTTGTCCTCATTATCAAAAAGCTTAACTGTGTAACCGGTTGCAAGCGCGCCTGCTGTAATTTTGTTACCGTCTGCATCAAGCACTACTATTTTAAGCTCATTTGCAAAGCCCAAAATGAATTTATCTATGCTTGTGCCGGAAGCTGCACCGCTTATGATTCCGTTTTCAGTATCAATTTTGTACGTCTGGGACTTAAGCTCTGTTTCTGCAAGCTCAAAGACTGCAGTAAATTCTACGTCACTATTGATGAGCATACCCTCGGTATAACCTTCCCAGCAAACGAATCTGTGGCCTGCCTTTGTGGGCGCTGCAGGTGGGGTGAGCTTTGTTCCGTGGAGCAATTTACCCGTTGAAACGATTGAACCGTCAAAATTCTTGAACGTGTAAGTATGCTCTATGGGAGTGGTCTTGATCTTTGGAGTAAACACTCTGTTTTGTGTAAGGAGCATTCCTGCGGTGTAGCCGTCCCAACCAATGAACTCGCGGATATACTGCTGGGTACTTTGAACGGAATATGACGGAGCTTCAATGGGGGTGCCGTAGGGAGCTGTGCCCTGCTTGAGTATGGTTGTGTTATCAATATCGTAGAACACGTATGAATACTGTCTTTCGTTTGTAGTGTAATCCGCTGTAAATTCGACGTCGGACTCGATAGTCATGCCGTCGGTATAGCCTATCCAGCCTTTGAACGTATAGCTGTACTGCTCGGTGCTTGGTCTTATGGGGGCATTCGGCAAAGGTATTATTTCGCCGTACTCAAGTGAGCCATGCAAAATTACTCTACCGTCAAAATCAATGAATTTGTAATTGCACAACGTTGTAAACGATCTGTACTGCGCAACGAAAACCATATCCTCAGTAAGCTGTAACTCTTCGTTGTAATTGCTCCAGCCTATGAACACATAAGTTGTGCCGTCCGAAGATTCCTTTGTGGGGTCTTGTGGCAATGGCACGCTGCTTCCGTACGGGAGCGAGCCTGTGGTAATAACGGTAGTATTATCGTCGTCAAGGAAGGTATATGAGCAATACACCTTTTCTGCTGTGAATTCAGCTACAAAATCAACGTCGTCAACGAGCGCCATGCCTTCGGTATATCCTGCCCAACCGCTGAACACGTATATCTCGTCCGGAAGGTTTTCCTTTTCGGGGGCTTCGGGTGCATAGATCACCGTGCCGTAGGGGGCAGTAGCGGTTGTTATAATTGTCTGACCGTCTTCGTGATAGAAGGTGTAAGTATATTCATTTGTCTTCTGCTCGTATTCGGGAGCAAATTCCAAATCGGACAAAACCGGAGCTGTTGCATCATATCCTGCCCAACATTTGAATACATAGCTGAACTGTGCATCGCCGAGCTTTTCGGGAGTGGACTCGGGCAACGGAGCGGTGTTACCCGCCTCAACCGTGAACGCTTTGAACAATTCTCCGTTTGGATAAAGGTATTTTACCGTATACAACCTCTTTGCGGCGTCAAATTTTGCGGTAAATGATATATCAGCTTCAAGGAGCTTGCCATCGGTGTAGCCTTGCCAACCGCTGAAAGTATAATCGTACTCTGCATCGGAGGGCTTTTGAGGAGAATAGGGAAGGATGATCTTTTCGCCCGCGTAATCGGTCACTTGGCTTACGATATCCGTTTGGTTTTCATTATAGAAGGTATATGTAAATTCATCTATCAGAACAAGATCTATATCATATTCCTGCGCAAATGAATGTATATAAGAGCCCTGCTTACAATATATTACAGCATCACTTGAGCCGTCAAACGCATCCACTATGATAGAATTTACCGTTGAGGGAATATAAACGGTCTTAATTGCCATTGTATTGGCAAATGCGCTCTGACCTATATTCGTGCAACCGTATCTGAGCTTTATCTTGTTGAGCGCAGTAACGCCCCTGAATGCATTATCGGCTACATATTTTACGTTTTGGGGGAGCTCAAAGCTTGCCTGCTGCTTATTTATGGGGAACCTTATGAGCTTGCCGCCGTCATCGGTTGAGTAAAGAACGCCATCAACAGAATAATAATATACATTATTATTGTCAACCGATATATTCTTAAGGCTTGTGTTTTCATCAAAAGCTGTTGAGTATATCAAATCCACGTCGGCAGGGATATTTATTGTCTCAACCGAATCAAAGGAAGATATCAAATTTTTATTTATCTCCTTGACGTTGCTCAGAATATTGAGAGCCTTGATATCGCACGTGGAATTGAACACGCAAACACCTGCAACGTCAGCAGAAGGAACGTTCACCTTGCCGTTGAATACAGTATTACGCTCGTTTGTAATGCCAAGCACGAGCAGGGATTCGTATTCGCCCTCTATATCTGCATCAAAAACAGCCTTTTGACCGCAAACGGTAAGCTTTTTTGAATTGAGGTCTACAGTACAGGTTGCGTTGACCTCGGGGTCAAACGTGATGCCTACGTTTTCGAGTACAAGGTCGCTTAGAAGTGCCATTCTTTTTGCAACGCAATATATTTTATCACTTGCAAGCGTTACATCGTTGTAATTGCCGGTAATTTTGAGGGAGTTAACCTCGGGAGTTTTGTCGCCCACGGCAAATATCTGTGTGTCCTTGAAAAGCTTTATCTCGTAGTCGGCTTCTTTATCCGTCATCAATGCAAAGGCGGATTCTATATTAAAGCAAACGCCAACCTTTTGGCCGTTTTTGTAAAGAGTAACGAGCCCCAATGCAACGTCACTTGATTCGGGAAGATCGTAAAGGAAATACATATCACCCAAATCTGATTGAGGGGTATTTGCGGTGTGAGTATTTGCGAAGGCGTTTTTTGCCATGCCGAAATACGTCCAGACGTAACGATCATTATAGGCAGTATCGTCCCAAGTGGTGTCGACAGTATGCCATTTGCCGTCGTCAAGCTTTACCATATTCCATGCGTGATTTTCTATGCCCGATGAACCGTTTGCAACGCCGGTAACGTATATATTTTCTATTCCAAGGCGATTCAACACGAGCTGATAGAGCTTTGCGTAGCCCTCACAAACTGCTTTGCCGTTTTCAAGCACGCCAAGAATATTGTGTGCATACGCAGCCATCATGTTATCCTTTTCGTATTCGGTTGACGAGCAAATAAGATCGTGCACGGCAAGCGCCTTTTCGAGCAAAGTATCCTTGCCCTTTGTTACAGAAATATAATCCGCAAGCTTTGATTCTATGAGAGCATCCTTTTGCGCTCTGACCTCTGCAGTCACGTATTCATCATATATCAATGCATAAAAGGAGTCCGTATTGTAAAGGCATTGATTGGAAAACCAATAATACTCCGGATGGTCGTTTTTGAACGTTGCCCACGTCTGCACAGCCTCGGAGATGGTCAATCCGAGAGCCTTTAGATCGAATTCACCAAACACGTAACACAATACGCTTTCGGTGGACGTTATGAAATTTGTTGGTTCAATATCGGAATTGCTCTGACAAAGTTCCTCGCACGCTGCCAACATCTGAGAATAGAGAGTCTGCCTTGCTTGGGGTGATGATCTCTTTGCAAGGTCAATATATCCGTAATCCGTAATGGAGTCTGCCTGTGTATAAGCTTGGGTAGAAGCGGAATAAAGCTCCTCTATTGCTATGGAGCCGGGTTCTTCGCCGCCCGAAAGCCCCTCGGGGTAAGCATAGTACATCTCGTAGATTTTTACGAACGAATCGTGAAGACTGTCGGAATTATAGTTTACGTCCGATGCAGAAAAAACGAGCATAACAAACGTCAGCAATGCAATAACAAGCTTTTTCACTGTGTTTTACCCCCTTTTAACTTAAAATGTGTATACTTATACCATTATTTATATTATACCAAAAAAACACCTAATTTGCAATATGTAATAGCGGAATTTACAAATTATTTATGGAGTCTGAAATTTCCGGTAAATTTTTTGTTTAAATTCATAAAAACATATTGAAATTTTTGCGCAAATGTTTTATAATATATATGGTAGGTATTTACTTTGTATCTATTATATTTATTTGGAGGTTTATTCATATGTGGCAGAACATTCTTAGCTGGTTGGCTACAGAAGGAATCAAGATAGTTATTGCTATTGCTATTCTTGTTGTTTCCTTTGTTGTGATCAACTGGATCGTAAGACTCGTTAAAAAATGGTGCATCAAAACAAATTTTGATGCTACACTCGGCAAGGTACTCAGACATTTAATTAATTGGGCCCTTAAAATCACTGTAGTTATTGCTTTACTTGGTTATTTGGGTATTGACACGGCAGGCATTGCAGCGCTCGTTGCTTCCCTCGGTTTAGGAATCGGACTTGCAGTTCAGGGCTCTTTGGCTAACATTGCAGGTGGTGTACTCCTTATTGTTCTAAGACCTTTGAGAGTTGGTGACTTTATTGAAGCTCAGGGCGTTTCCGGTACTGTAGAGGATATTTCTATTTTCTACACATACATCACAACTCCCGACAACAAGGAGATCGTTGTTCCCAACGGTGCTTTGGCTAACGGCAACATCATCAATTACAGCAAGAAGGATATTCGCCGTGTTGACGAGGTATTCTCTATCAGTTATTCCGCTGATTTTGCCCGTGCGCAGCAGATAATCACAGATATTTGCCGTGCTCACGCTCTCGTTCTTCAGGACAATGGTATTACCTGCAGAATGTCAGCTCACAGCGCAAGCTCTATAGACATTACTACTCGTGTTTGGGTCAACTCCGCTGACTACTGGACAGTTCACTTTGACTTGCTTGAACAGGTTAAGGCTAAGTTTGACGAAGCAGGTATTGAGATTCCCTTTACACAGATCGACGTTCACGTTGACAACAAGTAAATAGACAAGTAAGGGCTTTGCAGATCTTTGCAGAGCCCTTTTCTTGATTTAGTGCAAATATCTAAGCTTCTCATAGTAAAAATATAAAAAAAGGTATTGACAAAATCCCGATTTTCGGGTATAATATATGAGTATTTGGCCGCGCCCCATTAGCTCAGGCGGTAGAGCACTTGACTTTTAATCAAGGTGTCCGCAGTTCGAGTCTGCGATGGAGCACCAATGGCCCGGTAGTTCAGTTGGTTAGAACGCCAGCCTGTCACGCTGGAGGTCGTGAGTTCGAGCCTCATCCGGGTCGCCATATTTGCCGGCTTAGCTCAATTGGCAGAGCAGCT
>SVGF01000084.1 GCA_015056475.1 Clostridiales bacterium | reverse complement strand
AAAAAAATAAAGCTTGCACAGCCTCAGCAGTTCATGGCTCAGGACAGAGCCACAGTTGAAGAAGGCTACGCAGGTGACATCATAGGTCTTTTTGATCCCGGAATTTTCTCCATCGGTGATACTCTGAGCGAGGATGACTTGAGCGTTGTTTACGAGGGTATTCCCTCATTCTCCCCCGAAATCTTTGCAAGAGTTCACGTTTCAAACACCATGAAGCGTAAGCAGTTCCAAAAAGGTATGGCTCAGCTTGCTCAGGAGGGTGCTATCCAGATCTTCAAGGATATAAATATCGGTATTGAAGAATACGTTGTTGGCGCAGTAGGTGTGCTCCAGCTTGAAGTGCTTGAATACAGACTCATTAATGAATATGGCTGTGAGCCCAGCGTAAACAGAATGCCTTACAGATTCGCAAGATGGATCACGAGCCAGGTTGATGACGTTGACTCCCTCAAGCTCACAAGCACAACGAGGATCGTTCACGATATGCAGGACAGATACGTTCTTTTGTTTGAGAATCAGTGGTCCATCGATTGGGCACTCGAAAACAATAAGGGACTTGAGTTTATAGATCATATGTAAAATACGAACACCGAGCCATATTAGCTCGGTGTTCTTTTTAGGTTATTGGAAAATGATACCGACGGCTTTATGCCGTTTTAGTGTACCATTGATCACGTGTTTTTTACTCCCTTTATCAGCCTTATGCTCAAAGTAATTGCCATAACTGTAATCAACACACAGATCGCAAAATGAATGTACCATATGCTGCCGCTGTGCAACACTATATCAGCAATGTATGCAATTGAGCCAACAACACCGCAAGCTACAGCCAAAACATATCCGTAAAACGATTCAGGTCTTGAAATCAAAAAGAATATTCCAAGAACTTCGGTCAAAAGCAGTATTATGGGTATCCATACCCACGAATCCATTTTGAACGACGGTCCTGCAAGTGTCTTAAAATTAGTTAATATTCCTTGATAATTATTGGGTAACCACACTAACGTATGTATGGATGCAGATTCATCATCAATATGCCAATATGGTAAGAATTGAAGGATCAGCAATACTGCAAGCAACACAATACACAGCGTTCTTAACAAAGCGTTTTTCTCCGTTTTCATAAAAATCCCTCCGCAATTAAATGATTGATACATATTATATCATTTGAGTATTACGGTAGTATGTACTTTATGTAAAATCAAAGAAACAAAAAATTCATTCTAAATTAAAAAAGGACCGCTTCAGTAATATCACTATTACAGGCAGTCCATTATTACTGTATTATTTATAAGTCGATCCACCAATAAATTCTCTCAATATGGAATTCGACGGCACAAGATCGTCTTCTATTGACCTCACGTATTTCATAACCTTTGAAATACTGTTTATCTTCGCAAAGTATTTGTTATCCGCCTTTACGGAATCTATCAACGGCATAATATACTTCTTTAGCACGGCAAGCTCGTAAGTCACCTCGGAATTGAATATATAATCCGCTTCCTCCTGGAAAGGATATATCCATCTGAATTCTCCGCGCCTTACAGACTGCCACATATCCAGCGTTTCTTCAATGCTTGCACCTCTGAAACTGTTGTCGCGCACTATTCGTCTTATAAGCCTTGCAGTAGTGGTAGAAACAGGAGTATGATCGTCAATACCAATATGGCTCAATGCGCTGATATATATCTTATATTTGTTATATCTGGGAATAAGCCCTGTGAGTGCCTCGTTAAGTCCGTGTATACCCTCAACTATTATGCACTCGTCCCTGCCTATCGATATCGGATCTCCCACAGATCTTTTACCGCTGGTAAAATCATAGCTCGGCAATTGCACCTCATCGCCTTTTATAAGGCTCAAAAGATCCTTATTGAATCTTTGCACGTCAATGGTGTCAATGTGCTCAAGGTCGATGTTTCCGTCCTCATCAACCGGAATCTCGCTTCTGTTTTTATAATAATCATCGGTTGACAACGGCATTGCGCGTATACCCTTTACCGCAAGATGCGCCTTCAGTTTTCTCGAAAGAGTAGTCTTTCCCGACGATGACGGTCCCGCGATAAGTATTACCCTGTTGTGGCGGATACCGTCTGCTATCTCGCACGCCATATGCTCTATCTCGTTTTCGTGGCGGATCTCACTCATATTTATGAGGTCTGCAATTCTGCCATTATCTATGAGCTTATTCAACTGCGAAATATTGGACACACCCGTGGTCTTGCCCCAATTTTGCGCATTCCAAAGCGTTTTATCAAACTTGACCGACTGCTCAAAATCGGGCACAGCACCGCCAAGCTCGTGCCTTGGGTACATAATAACGATACCCGGAGAATGAAAATGCAGCTTGAACGTACGCAGATACCCCGTTGAAGGCATCATATGTCCGTAAAGATAATTCACAACATTTGCGCACCTGTAAAGATTGACTTCGTCCTCAGGCCTGTACTTCAAAAGCTCTGTTTTGTCCAGATACCCTGCGTCATTATATATCTGCTCAGCTTTTTCTTTAGATACCTTTATTCTCTCAAACGGAATATCCTGCTTTATAAGCGAGCGCATTTCATCCTCAATGCGTCTTACAGCCTCACTATCAAGCCCAATACCGTTTATTTCGCAGTATTGACCTCTTGATAATCCATACAGAAATTTAACCGCACAGCCCGGATAAAGCTTGTTTACAGCCATTATGAAAACAAACTTCAACGTCCTCAAATAAATTCTGACGCCGTCTTCACATTCAAGAGTTACAGCATCAACCTTGCAATTATGATCTGCAAACTTTGTAAGCTCGCACAATCTGCCATCTACCCAAGCCCCAACAGCATATTTTGAAAATCTATCCCTTAACAACGCATCCAGTCTTATAGGAGCATCGTATTTTATGACCTTTGAGTTCATTTCAACAGTAAACACACTTTATACCTCACTTTCCATTATATTTTATGCATTCATTCCCGCCATATACCCGGTTGAGAATGCAATCTGCAAATTAAATCCGCCCGTATAGGCATCAACGTCAATTATTTCTCCAGCAAAGAATAAGCCCGTCACAAGCTTTGATTCCATGGTGGATGGCTTTATCTGCTTTACGCTCACTCCGCCCGAGGTAACTATTGCCTCCGCTATCGGTCTTGTGCATTTGATTTCAATCGTAAAATGCTTCAAAACCTCAACAAGCTTTCGTCTGTTTTCCTTCGTTATCTGATTTACCTTCTTAGTGTGTGGAATACCGCATCTGTCAGCCACTATCGGTATCATTTTTGACGGCAAGAGATCACAAAGCGCATTCACAAAATCCTTGTTGCTATACATTTCAAAGTCGCGCTTTATTCTGTCTTCAAGCTTTTCTTCGCTGAGTGCAGGCTTTAAGTCAAGCTCAACAGTTTTTCCCGCAATATCTCTTACAAACGCCGAAGCGCTCAGCACCGTTGGACCCGTTATGCCAAAATGAGTGAACATCATTTCACCAAAATCCTCGTAAAGCACCTTGGAATTGCTTTGATCCTTGACTTTGAGCCCTATATTCCTCAGCGAAAGCCCTTGAAGCTCACACAGCGATCTGTCAACCACCTCAAGCGGCACCAACGACGGCTTTGGAGGCACTATATCATGCCCGAGCTCCTTTGCCATGGCATAACCGTCACCCGTTGAGCCCGTAAGCGGATATGACTTTCCGCCTGTTGCGAGTATCACGCTGTCACACAAAATCTTTTTTGCGCCCTCAAAAGCCACACCGCAAACGCCATTTTCATCGGTAAGTATCTTTTGTACCCTGCCTCTTTGTATCTCAACACCCTCGGTCTTAAGGCTCTTTATGAGTGCGGACTGTATCTCCATAGCCTTATCCGATTCGGGAAAGATCCTACCGCCACGCTCCTCCTTGAGCTTAACGCCTCTGTTTTCAAAAAACTCCATGAGAGCATGGTTGTCAAAAGCCTTTAGCGCGCTATACATAAACCTCGCATTTACGGGGATATTTGCAATAAATCCATCAATATCGCACGAATTTGTGAGATTGCATCTTCCCTTGCCCGTAATAAGAAGTTTTTTACCCAAAATGTCGTTTCTTTCAATAAGTGTTACCTTATTTCCGTTTTTTGCCGCAGTTATCGCAGCCATCATACCGGCAGGTCCACCGCCGATCACTACTACCTTACTCATTGACCGCCACCGTTTTTCCGCCAATCATAGTCAATTTAACGTTGATATTGTCGTCAAACAGAATTATATCCGCATCCTTTCCGACTGCAATACTGCCCTTTCTCGTATCCTCACCTATTATCCTTGCAGGAGTGAGCGTAGCCATCTTTACAGCATCGCAGAGCTTGACCTCGCAAAGCTTATGCATATTTCTTACAAGTCTGTCAGTCGTTGCCACACTGCCTGCAAATGACTGTCTGTCGGGAAGCTTTGCAACACCGTCTTCAACAATAACTCTCATACCGTTTTTGCGGCTTCCCAAAATACTCTCAGTTACGTTTTGGCCTGCGGCATTGGTAGCATCCGTAACGAGTGCAATCCTGTCCGCGCCCTTTATCTTGTAAATAAGCTGGAGCAGAGATTTAGGCAAATGACATCCGTCCGCAATTACCTCAACAGTCAGATCATCAATAAGGAATGCACTCTCAACCACACCCGCAAATCTGTACGAATTCACTCTGAAAACGCCCGTCATACCCGAATACAAGTGTGTAACGTGTCTGTAGCCCGCCTCATAGCCCCTGCAAACCGCATCGTAATCGGCATCAGTATGAGCTATCGATGCTACAATGCCTCTGGCTTTAGCAAACGCCGCAAACTCGCATGCCCCCTCAAGCTCGGGAGCTGAGCACCATATCTTTATGTTTTTACCAAATCTGTCATATATCTCTGTGTACTGCTCCTTTTTGGGAGGCGTTATATATTCGGGGTTCTGCGCACCGCATTGCTTGAGTGAGAAATACGGACCTTCAAGGTTAAATCCGAGCATATTAGCTCCGTCAACGTTAGCCTTGCACGCCTCATCAAATATATCCAGAGCCTGAATAAGCTCCTCGTGCTTGCAGGCAAGCGTCGTCGGCAAGAGCGACGTTGTACCGTGCTCTGCATGAGCTTTGGCAACACCGATAAACGACTCAACGTCACCATCCATAAATGAATATCCTCCACCGCCGTGAACGTGTATATCCACAAATCCCGGAGAAACGTACAATCCCTTGGCATCTATGATCTCGCAATCGCAAGCAACGCATTCAGCCCTTACAATGTCCGTTATTTTTCCATCCTCAATTATTACAGCCTCACCCTCTGATATTCTGTGCGGATATATTATCTTACCGTTTATAATAGCCTTTTTCATTTTATTCTCCTTCATTCAAAACTTCGTTGCAATGCAATCTCACGCCGTCAGCATAGAGTGTCTTTTGCAGAAGCTCAATATCCGCATTTGCAAAATCATCAAACATAGCAGCCGCCGTACCCGCCGCTTGACCTGTAAGCGCGCATACGGGAATGGCTCTTGTGAGATTCCACATTATATCCTCTGATGAAATATTTCTTCCTGCTGTAATAAGGTTCTTTATCTTATTTCCAAAAAGTGCACCAAACGGTATCTCATACACAGGACCTCTTTCCATCCAGTTGCTCATAACTCCGATGCTTGTTGCACAGTAGGCTCTGTCGTTCGCCTGGGCAGTATCCTTACCGCATATTCTCCTTGTCATTCTCAACTGCGGAATGGTTGTAAAAGTCGTAGGCGCAATATCCTCATCAATAGCTTTTCGCTTGAAAAGATCGCCCATGGTCTTTTTACGCGAGCTGATCATTATATCCGTTATCTCATCAGCATCAATACCGCTAAAACGGTGGAGCTCATGTGTAGTATTGGGATTAAGAAGCTCAAAATACGGCTCCGAAAGTTGAGTAAGACGAACGCCGTGCTTTTGTGTTGCCCAATAATACCAGCCCGTAAGTGCATTTCCGTAGGGATATACCGCACAGTCTTCTCCCGACAAATAACAGATATCCGCATCACCCGTACAATCAACGCAGGTCTTGCATTTCACAGCGCTTCTGCCGGACTTATTCTCAATTATTACGGATGTAATTCTGCCATCCTCCACCATAGTTGCCGCGGCAACCGTGCCGTAAAGAAGCTGTACGCCCTCTTTGATCAAAAGTTGTTCAGCGTTTGCGGCAAAAACCATCGGATTATACTGCACCTGATAACGGAATTTCTTTTTGTGCTCCATATCACCCGTTTCAAGCCAGCCCTCGGGATGCTCCTCAAGATGCTCTTCAAATCCATCTTTTATCGAAAGCTTCAAAAGCTCCTCGCTTATTCCGTATATTATCTGATTACCCATACCGTCGCAAAGCGGTAAATATATAGTTACAAGGCCAAGCGTTGCAAGCCCACCCAATGTAAATTCTCTCTCAAGCAAAAGAACTTTTGCACCCTTTCTTGCGGCGGCAAGTGCAGATGCTATGCCCGCAATTCCACCTCCGCAAACCAATACGTCACACTCGTGTGAAATCGGTATATTTTTTGACGGTTCGTTTATATATTCCATAAAAAGCTCCTTACGTTTTACTCAAAATTACTCTATTCTAATTATACCAAAAAACACCACTCATGTCAACACTAACAAAAATAAAAAAACCGTATGCACGATGGATCTCGTACATACGGGAATTATTGAGGCTTTTATTATGCTTCAAACTCAATATCGGGGAATTCCACAACGTCCTCAAGAGGTCTGATAAGCCACTGACCGTGTGTAAAGTCCGGTATCTCCTGAGGCATACCGCCCTGAGCAATGGAAGTTTCGCTGAGGCAAGAAATGCACATCCATGCAGCCGCGTCATAAACGTCGATCGGCATGGGCTTGTTCTCCTTCAAGCAATCAATGAATACTCTGAACTCAATACCATCCATACCGCCGTGACCAAGCTGTCTGCCTTCTTCTGTCATATCCGTCCAGCAAAGCGGAAGATGCTTTTTGTAATCACGTAGACTTACTGTATGTTCACCCTTAGCATCAAGTACAAACGAATTGTTCTTGCTGTAAGCCTTTGTTCCGTGAACAGTAAAATCTCTGTCGTATGTTCTGGGGAGAGTTGTATCCAATCTCAAATGTATAGTTTCGCCGTGCGCGCACTTGATAATAGTTGTAACAACGTCACCCTGCGCAAATTCCTTACCGATAAGCTCCGGATCAACCTTATCCTTATGATCATTAACGTAAGTCTTAAGACCTGCAGACTTAGAAGCCATAGAAACAAGAGAAACCATTCTGTTACCACGGTTGATGCCCAATATCTTAGCTATCGGACCAAGCTCATGTGTGGGATAGTTCTCGCAGTTGCGATGCATATAATTTCTGAGTCTGTAATGACGGTTTTCCTTACCATAGATGATCTCGGTTCTGAGATCGTGACCGTAAGCACCTGAGCAATGCACAACTTCGCCGTAAACGCCCTTACGTACAAGGGACGTTACAAGAAGCTCTGTTTCATCAAAACAGCAGTTCTCAAGGAACATAAAAGGAGCCTGTGTTTCTTCCTGAACTCTAACAAGCTCAAAGCAATCGTTAAGAGAGTAAGCACCGCCAACCTCAATAGCCACAGCCTTACCCTGCTTCATAGCGGCAATAGCCAACGGAATATGATCCTCCCAGGATGAAGTAACTATAACCGCGTCAACGTCATCTCTCACAACGAGCTCTCTGTAATCCGTTGTAAGGAACGGTCTGTAACCGTGTCTTTCCTCAATTTCTTTAGCGGAAAGCTCTGCTCTGTCAAGGTAAAGATCACAAACTGCTGTGATCTCAACGTCGGGCATACCTGCGCAAAGGTGCATATTACCTCTGCCTCTGCCGCCAAGTCCTATAAATCCCATTCTGATTTTTTCCATATTATTTTCCTCCATTATGCTCTCTAAATGAGCTTATGTACTGCTATTTAATTATTTTCAACCTTGGGAAACTCCACAACGTCCAAGGATTCTCTTATCATCCACTGACCATGCGTAAAGTCAGGTATCTCCTGTGGCTTTCCACCCTGAGCTATTGAAGCCTCACTCAAGCAAGAAATACACATCCATGCCGCCGCATCATACACGTCGATCGGCATGGGCTTATTATATTTTATACAGTCAATAAAGGTTCTGAACTCAATTCCGTCCATACCGCCGTGACCGTAAATACGTCTTTTATCATCAGTCATCTCCTGCCAGCACTTTGGCATATACTGCTTATAGTCAAGTAGATTTCGTGAATAGTCTTTACTGTAACCCTTAAAAAACTGTGAGCTTACACTGCAAGCCTTTGTACCACGAACAGTAAAGCCTCTGCCGCCGATTACAGGCAAGCTCGTATTCAATTTGAGGTGGATAGTTTCACCGTGCGCACACGTAATGATTGTATCAACGATATCGCCCTGCATAAATTCCTTGTCAACAAGGTCTTCATCTATCTCACCCGGATGAGAACGTATATATTCCTTTATGCCCGCAGATTTTGTAGCGATGGACACCAGCGAAACCATTCTGTTGCCTCTGTTGATATTCAACAGCTTAGCAATAGGACCAAGCTCGTGTGTGGGATAATTCTCACAGTTACGGTGCATATAGTTTCTGAGTCTGTAATGACGGTTCCTGTTTCCGTAAAGCACCTCATCTCTCAGATCATGAGGATAACCGCCCTCACATTGTACTATCTCACCGTAAACTCCGTTGCGCACCATCGAAGTAGCAAGAAGCTCTATCTCGTCAAAACAGCAATTTTCAAAGAACATAAACGGTGTACCTGTTTCTTCCTGTACTCTTACAAGCTCAAAGCAATCCTTAACCGAATAAGCTCCACCAACCTCCATTGCAACAGGCTTTCCCGTTCTCATAACTTCAATTGCCAACGGTATATGCGACTCCCACGACGTTGCTATCATTACAGCATCAACGTCATCTCGATAGATCACTTCTTTGTAATCAGTCGTATAAAAAGGCTTATATCCAACGCCTTCCTCGCACTCATTTGCAGCAAATTCCACTCTGTCAAAGTAAAGATCACAAATAGCAGTGATCTCAACGTCGGGCATTTTAGCAAAAAGATGCATACTGTCCTTGCCTCTTACACCAACACCCAAAATTCCAAGTCTTACCTTTTCCATATATTCGTCCTCCAAAACGATCCGTACTTTACATCAGTATATCAATCGACGTCAGGAAATTCCACTACGTCCAAAGGCTCTCTCATCATCCATTGACCGTGAGTAAAGTCCGGTATCTCCTGGGGCATACTACCCTGCGCGATCGAAGCTTCACTCAAGCAGGAAATGCACATCCATGACGCAGCATCATAAACGTCCATAGGCATCGGTTTATTCTGCCTGAGACAGTTGATAAACGTCTTAAACGTCATTCCATCAACACCTCCGTGAGGATCGTTCTTGTCCTCATCGGTGATCTTTGTCCAACAATCAGGCATGTACTGCATATAATCATTAACGCTCTGTGACTGCTCACCCAAGCCGTCAATAACTATCCTGCCATCCTTATAGTAAGCTTTAGTGCCGTGAACAGTAAAATCTCTGTCATACACTCTGGGCAAGCTGGTATCAAGTCTGAGCTGTATCGTCTCACCATGAGCGCACTTGATAATAGTAGTTACAATATCACCCTGCATAAATTCCTTGCCGATAAGCTCAGGATCGACTTTATCCTTATTATCGTTGACGTAACGTTTAAGACCTTGAGACTTTGAAGCCATAGAAACAAGGGACACCATTCTGTTGCCTCTGTTGATATTCAATATCTTAGCAATAGGTCCAAGCTCATGAGTGGGGTAATTCTCACAGTTTCTGTTGATGTAATTTCTCAATCTGTAATGTCTGTTTTCTTTACCGTAAATAATTTCTTCTCTCAAATCATGCCCGTAAGCACCGGCACAATGCACTACTTCACCGAATAAGCCCTTACGCACCATATTCGTAACAAGGAGCTCATTCACATCATAGCAGGCATTTTCAAGAAACATAAACGGCATTCCCGTTTCCTCCTGGACTCTCACAAGGTCAAAGCAATCGTTTAGAGAGTAAGCACCGCCCACTTCCATAGCAACCGGCTTACCCGCCTTCATTGCCGCAATAGCCAACGGGATATGTGACTCCCATGCTGAAGTGATCACAACTGCATCAACGTCATCACGAGAAATTGCCTCTTTGTAATCAGTTGTATAAAACGGTTTATAACCATGAAGTTACTAGAATATTAGCTGGTATATAGTAGCATAA
>SVGF01000083.1 GCA_015056475.1 Clostridiales bacterium | reverse complement strand
CCGTTGTCGTTCTTATTATAAACTCAACTATAAGCAAAAGCACGCTGCTAAGAACGTTTGTAAGAAATACCGTCAAAAACGTTCTGAATACCGAAACTCGTCTGTCGTGCCTTGGAACGTCATCCGAAGCGTTTGAAAAAATAAAACGCCAGCATATAAAAGAGCACAAAAACGCCGCAAAAAGTATCCAGAGTATCCCCGGGCCAAACACCATGCTCATCCAAACGGGTATAGGCGCGTCAGCCACGTTTCCCGCAAAAACAGTAATCGACATAATATATCTCCTTATATTCCCAAAAATTTACCGAGTGCAACACACCCCGTCAAAAGCAATATCAACAATAACACAACGTAACCGCGCTTTGAAGGCTTCACGTTTTCTTTGTAAAGCCCCGTTATCCACGACGCCATAAATCCGCCCAAAAATCCGCCGATATGACCGTAAATATCAATTCCCGGCTGAATAAGCCCTATCAACAGATTTATTCCGAGCACCACAAAAAGTCTTTTTCCAAAAACCATCGAAAAAAGCTCGGGATGTTGTTCTCTGAAATAGAACATACAGCCTATCAGACCGAATATCGCACCCGATGCACCAACTGAAGGCGCTGTGCTGAACGAATAACTCAGTACCGACCCCGCAATACCCGATATCAGATAAATAATAACAAATCTCGCACGTCCGTACAAACGTTCCACCAGCGGCCCGTAAACGAATATTGCATAGCAATTACAAAGCAAATGTGCTATTCCCACGTGCAAAAAAGTGCACGTCAAAAGTCGCCATACCTGCCCTATATCTATAAACTCATTTACCTTTGCGCCAAACAGTATCAGCAGTATATCGCTGTCGATCTTAAACACAAGGCTTGCCACCGCCATCACCACGTACAAAAGCACATTGATAGCTATAACCACCCACGTAAGTATGGGGCGCTTCGTATTCATATGCGGATACGGCTTGTACTGTGCGTTTTCATACTGACTCATAAATTCCCCTTCAACCTAAGCTCACGAGGCTTTATGCTCGAATATAAGAGCGTACAAGTCCCCGTAATAACGTATTTATCAAGGCAAGCGGGTATAAAAACGCTTTCTCCTTCACCAAGACTTACCGAAACAGAATTCCCCCTCACAACAGCCTCACCCTTTATAACTGTAAAAACGCCTAAATTCTTGTTGCCGTTAGTTCTGAACAATCCGTCAACCTCAATTTCATCAAGGCAAAAGCTGTTGCACTTTACAAGTCTGGACCATTTCACGCCCGCTTTTGTTATACACTCAGGCCTTTCAACAAACTCAGCTCCGCCCTCATAATCTATTGCCCCCAACGCCTTTTCAACGTCAAGCCTGCGCAGATTACCGGCAGAATCGCGCCTATTATAATCGTAAAGCCTGTAGGTAGTGTCACTCGACTGCTGAAGCTCAAACAAAAGCATTCCCGAGCATGCCGCATGCACGCTTCCCGTCCTTATCATCACCACGTCACCACTCTTTACAGGAGTGCGCTCAAGACAAGCCTCAACCTTGCCCTCATCAATGGCATTTTTAAGCTTTTCCCTCGTGATGCCCGGCTTTAACCCCGAAACTATCGAAGCATTGTCCTCCGCATTAAGAACGTACCAAACCTCATTCTTTTCTTCCTCGCCGTCAAGCCCGTTTTGATCAATAAACGCCTTTGACGGATGCACCTGCACCGAAAGATCCGTATTAACGTCAAGAAGCTTAAGCAAAAGCGGAAATTTTCCGTCGGTTATCTTTATATTTCCATAAATAGCAGCACCGTAAGTTTCTATAAGTCTGTCAAAAGACATTCCCTGCAGCGGACCGTTTGCAACCGTGCACATTCCGTCGTCCCTGCAAGATATTTCCCACGCTTCTCCAATATCCGTAGCGGGGATCTGCCTTGAATATATCTCATTCAGCTTACTTCCGCCCCAGATCTTAGATTTATATACGGGCGTAAATTTTATAGGATACAGCATAATACCCTCCACAATAAATTTTGGTATTAGTGTACCACTCAAATTTGTACTTTGTGTGAACATACCGTCGAATTTACAATTTGTTCACAAATATATGTACAAAAAAATCATTATTGCGGCAAAACAATAATGACTCACAAGTGTATTTCCCCCGGGAAGCCGTTGCTCTGAGTAATTTAGACCCGCGAAAAAGCAGGTTGGGTGTCAGCCGCACAAGACTTACAAGGATCCCTGACAAGGAGGGCGTGCTATCGGCCTTAGTAATCGAACTATCCCTATTATCAAATGTAGGTTAAATTAATCAGACTGACGTGAATCCCAGGTTGATACGTTTATATTATATAACAAAATCTAAAAAAATACAATAGTTATTTTTGCCGAATTTTAAAAAATGCAATACAAAAATCGACCGCCGAAAAGCTCAGCGATCGATAATACTTACTCACAATTCTCCGTCCCTGAATCTTCTTGCAAGCTCAGTATCGGGCACACATTCAAGGATCTGCCCCTTCCACCAGCGGCGCGATTCCTCGCCCCTTGCAACAAGCGCAATAATGTCACCGTTTTGCGCTTCCTTTAGTGCTGTAGTGATGGCTTCTTCCCTGTCAAGAATTATTCTGCATTCGGGGCCATCCTCACCCACGTGCTGCAAAATGTCGCGGCAAATACTCTCAGTATCCTCATAATTACTGTCGCAGTCGGTAAGTATCGCATAATCGGCGTATTTTGTCAGCACCTCGCCAATAGCCTTTCTTCTCTGAAAACCCTTTCCACCGGCACTGCCGATAACCACACCAAAGCGTCTTTCGGGATATTCGTCCTTTAAGCTCTTAAAAAGATTGTCAAAACTCAGCTTGTTGTGCGCAAAGTCAACCACAACGTAAACGTCCTTCTCCTTGTTATAGAAGAAATCCATTCTGCCCGGCACGTGCGTTTCCACAAGACCTTTTTTAATAGCCTCATCGCTCACGCCAAAACCCTTTGCCGTGATTATAGCCGCAAGTGCGTTAGAAACGTTGAATCTTCCGTGCATCGAAATGCTGTAATTCTCGACCTCACCGTTTGGCATTTTCACCTCAAAGTCAAGCAAATCCCCATTCTTTACAATGTCAGTAATGCGGTAATCGCTCTTATTTGATTCGCCGTAGGTATATACGGTCTTGCTGTTTGCCTTTGCGTGCTCAACTATAGCCTCTGCGTGCGGATCATCCATATTTACGACCGCAGTATCGCAAAGTTCAAAAAGCTTCAGCTTGCTGTTAAAATAGTCATTCCAATCGGGGTGCTCCTTGGGGCTTATGTGGTCGTCGTCAACGTTCAAAAATATACCAACGTCGTAATGCATTCCGTAAACTCTGTCAACCTTAAGCGCCTGGGACGATACCTCCATCGTCAAAAACTGTGAGCCCTTTTGCTTTACGTCATACAAAAGCCTTTGCAGATCATAAGCCTCGGGGGTCGTAAGCACGGATTTTCTTATCTCATCCGAAAGCATTACCTCAACCGTCGTAAACGCTGAATTCTTTATCTCAGTAAATGCATTAAAAATATTATTCAAAAAGAATGTCGTTGTGGTCTTCCCCTTTGTGCCCGTAATGCCAACCGTGTTGAACGACTTGAACGGCTCGCCAAAAAACGCAATCGCAACGATACTCATTGCTTTTCTTATGTCACCCACAATTATGCAAGGAATATCAGCGCTTTGGTATTTCTTTTGCGCCATATAAGCAGCAGCACCGCTTTCTATTGCCCCCAAAAGATATTCTTCCTTAAAAGCCTCACCCTTACAAGTGAACAAAGCACCGTTTTTTGAGTTTCTTGAATCAAAGGTTATATCCTTTATCTCAGCCTCACCAAAAGCTTCAGCCTCAATACCTGCATTGTGTAATGCCTTTGCCAATTCACTAAGAAGCATATTTTCTCCTTTATTGTAATTGTTAATATATTATTCCGTTTTCGCTCATATAATTAAGCACCAGATCAACCGCCTCATCGGGCAAAACGCTTTCGGTATCTATAACTATATCAGCATCAACAGGCTCGTCATACGGCGAATCAACGCCCGTAAAGCCCTTTATCTTGCCTTCAAGAGCCTTCTTGTAAAGTCCCTTGGGGTCACGCTTTATACATTCCTCGCACGAAGCCTTAGTGTATATGATGGAGCAATCCTGCCCGATGATATCCCTTACCATCTTTCTCATATCCTCACTCGGCGAAATAAACGTGCACAGCGTTATCATTCCCGCATCCATAAACAGCTTTGCCACCTCAGCCGCTCTGCGCAGATTCTCGTTTCTGCCCTCAGGCGTAAAGTCGCAATCCTTGTTAAGACCAAATCTCAAATTATCCCCGTCAAGCCTGTACGAAGCATAGCCCATTGCATTGAGCCTTGCATCAAGCTTATCACCGATCGTTGATTTACCCGAGCCCGAAAGCCCCGTAAACCAAAGCACAGCGCCCTTTTGGCGTGATGCAAGCATTCTTTGCGACTGATCTACAGCCAATCTGTCAAGCGTTATGTTTCCGCCGCCAACCGCTGGTGTACCCGTAACTATTCCGCCGCCGCAGATCTCGTAATCGCTTATGATAACGAACCTTGAAAGCGCAGCATTCTTATCAACAGTATCAAACGCGACCTTCTTATCAAACACTATCTCGCACTCGCCGACCTCGTTACGTGCGATCTCATTTTTTTGTATATTTTTTAGTGTTGAAGCATCAAGCACCTTGTTCACAGCAACGATTTTAGCGTTTACCTTTGCCGTGCCGAGCTTAACGATGTATTTTTTGCCCGTTGCAAGGGATTCCTTTCCAAGCCAGAATACGTTTGCAATTATTCTGTCAGAAACCTCGGGCACATCCTCGCCGTCTTTCACAACAACGTCGCCCCTTTGAGCGTATATCTGCTCGGTCATGGTAAAGCCGGTAGCAGTGCCCGCCGTCACCTCGGTAATGGGATCGCTGTTATAAGCCTCAATAGAAGCGACCTTTGTTCTTTTTCCCGATGGATAAAGAACGATGTTGTCACCAACTTTAAGCTTTCCCGCCTCAATAGTTCCCGCGATGATCCTTCTGGTATCATTATTGCCTGTAAACTTATATACACCTTGAACAGGCATTCTAAGGTCAAGATTTTCACTTTCTCCGCCCGACTCAAACGCCTCAAGCTGCTCCATTACGGTATTACCCTTGTACCACGGAATATTCTGTGCATCCTTATTGACTATATTGTCGCCGCACATTCCGCTCACGGGAATAAACGCCGACGGAGTAATACCAATGCTTTTCAAAAACTCGCCGTATTCACTTACTATGCCGTCAAATCTCTCTTTTGAATATCCAACGATATCCATTTTATTTACAAGCACCGCTATCTGCTTAACACCGAGCATAGACAGCAAATATCCGTGACGCTTTGAGTTTTCCATAATGCCCTCGTTGGCATCAACCACCATGAGTGCCGCCTGCGCTCGTGCCGCACCCGTTACCATATTCTTCAAAAACTCAACGTGACCGGGAGCATCAAGCACAATATAATTTCTCTTATCCGTTGAGAAAAAGGTTCTCGCCGTATCTATCGTAATACCCTGCGACTGCTCATCCTTAAGCGCATCAAGAAGAAACGCATACTCAAACGGCTTTGAATTTCGTCTGCATTTTTCCTTTATCTGCTCTATCTTGCCGTCGGGGAGCATATTATTATCTGCCAAAAGCCTGCCTATTACAGTGCTCTTGCCGTGATCAACGTGACCAACTATAACAATGTGCATATCCTCACGCTTTTTTACGTCCTGCGCCCTTTCGGTCATTCTTATAAGGTCATCCATCACATGTAACCACCCTTTCTCAGATCCTCAAGTCCGCCGCCGTCCTCTTTGTCCTGCTGTCTGCCGGATCTTTCAGCAACGTTTTTGAGCTTACCACTTCTGAGCTCTTCAATAATCTCGTCAACGTTTGAAGCCGTGGAATCTATCGGCGTTGTGCATGGCCAGCATCCGAGCGAACGATAACGCTTGCCGTCGCCCTTGTTGTAATAGAGCGATACCGTAGGAATACCCTCGCGTCTTACGTATTCCCATATATCTACCTCAGTCCAATCCAGAAGCGGATGTATTCTCACGTGTGTGCCCGGCTTAAAATCAGTTTTATACTGATTCCAGAATTCCGGAGGCTGATTGGCAATGTCCCAGTCGTTATTCTCATTTCTCGGCGAGAAATATCTCTCCTTTGACCTGCTGCCCTCCTCATCGGCTCTCACACCCACTATAACGCCCGTGTAAGGCTGATTGTTCGTGTCCTTATAATACTTACCAGTCTTGTGATCGAGTCTGTAGCGCACTCCTGTGCCGTTTAACGTATCTTGAAGTGCCTTTGTCTTAAGATTCTCACAGCACTGTATTCTTGAGCAGTTACCGTCGGGGAAAGTCATCTTGTTAGCAATGGCTTCCTCATTCACACCGTAAATGATATCAAGATCATAAAGCATGGCAAGTCTGTCGCGATACTCTATCATCTCTTTTATTTTATAGCAGGTATCAATATGAACAAGCGGAAACGGCACGTGACCAAAAAACGCCTTTTGTGCAAGGCGAAGCATTACCGTGCTGTCCTTACCTATTGACCAAAGCATACAAAGATCCTTAAACGAGCTGTACGCTTCTCTCAAAATATGAATACTTCTGCTTTCAAGCTTTTCTATATGATCCATTTATTTCACCTTGTAATTCTTTTTGCCGCCTCAACAACGTGCTTAGCAAGCACAGAGGTAGTAATGCTTCCTACTCCGCCGGGCACGGGAGTAACCTTACTTGCAATCCCCATAACAGATTCCGTGTCAACGTCGCCGCACATAGCACCGTTTTCATCCTGGTTTATGCCAACGTCAACCACCACGGCACCGTTTTTAACGTGATCCTTGTTTATCATCCTTGCTCTGCCAACCGCCGCAACGAGTATATCGGCACCTCTGCAAACGCTTTTAAGATCCTTTGTCTTGCTGTGGCAAACGGTCACAGTTGCATTCTTTTCGAGCATAAGCATTGCCTGCGGTTTACCTACCACAAGGCTTCTGCCTACAATTACAACGTTCTTGCCGCAAACGTCAATACAGTTAAAATCAAGAAGCTCCATTACCGCGCTCGGTGTGCAGGGTGCAAAGCCTTCGCCCGTCCCTGCATATAAGCCAACCATACTTCCGTCAGTCAGTCCGTCAATATCCTTTTCGGGGCAAATAAGGCTCTTTATTCTCTTTTCATCAATATGTCTTGGCAACGGCATCAAAAGCAATATTCCGTGAACACTTGCGTCATTACTCAAAGCCGACACCGCATCCTCAAGCTCACTCTGGCTGACCTCAGCATCAAGCACAACGCTTTTTACCTTTATACCAACGCTTTGCATACGCTTTGTTGCACCGCTTTCGTAATATATATCATCGGGCTTTTGTCCAACCCTTACTATTGCAAGGCACGGCTCAACAGAGTCCGCCTTTAATCTTTCTATCTCACCCACAATACTTGCGCATATATTATCCGCAACGGGCTTGCCCTTAAGCAATACAGTTTCCATATATCTTCTCTTTCCGCTATTATTCAAGCATATTGCTTACTGCACAATAAACGTCATCCGCAGCAGCACTACCCTTTTTAATGAGTGCTTCAATCTGCTCATTCATTTTATCTGCAACAGCTCTGTTTTTCATAAGCTTTGTATTTATCTTAACGTTTAATGCCGCGCTCAAAAGTGCAGCTCTTGCCATTTGCACACCCACACCAACGTCGCTTATAACAAGCTTTGAGCCTCTCTCCACCAATCTTCTGTGGATATCTATCGCATCACACGCAGCCTGTGCACTCATCATGGGCACGTTTGCGGCTCTTACCAATGCAGACTCCAAAACCTCGTCCTTTATTCTCTTTTCTTCATCGGTTGTGCTCGGCAACGAATAAGCCCTCGAAAGCGGCTCAAACGCAACCTCATCCTCAGCGGCAAGCTCCAAGCACTTTTTTGAAAGTATCTGTGCTTCAGTCACTATCTCCTTCAGTTCATCCTCAAACTGAGCGTACTTCGGCTTACCTATCGTAAGGTTGCACACCATCGACGCCAATGCCGCGCCAAGGCTTGCCGCAAGTGCCGCAACACCGCCACCACCGGGTGTAGGAGCCTTTGAAGCAAGCTTATCTATATAAATTTCAATATTCTTTTCCATGTTTTGCCCTTTCTTTACTTATCAAAATAATCCGCGCCAAACAGCTCAATAAATCTTTGTCTAATTTTAGCCTCAGAGCCCGAATTTTTCGGCAGATAATATTTCCTGCCCTTGAGCTTTTCCGGCATATATTGCTGTATAGCACGCGAATTCGGGTAATCGTGGGAATACTTATACTGAATACTTTCCTTACCCTTTATTGCGCCCTCGTAATCCTCATTAAGAAGATTCTTAGGCACCTCACCAATATCTCGGTTTCTCACGTCATCAAGCGCAGCATCAATACCAAGATATCCCGCGTTTGATTTTGGTGAGCAAGCAACCATTAAAGCCGCCTCTGCAAGAATTATTCTGCTTTCGGGCCAACCAACCATCTCAACAGCCTGTGCTGCCGCTACCGCCACTTGAAGTGCCGCAGGATTCGCAAGACCAACGTCTTCCGCCGCGGATATCATTATTCTTCTTGCAATAAACTCGGGCTTTTCACCCGCCTCTATCATTCTCGCCAGATAATGAAGCACCGCATCGGGCTCCATATAATTCCTCATGCTCTTTATAAAAGCACTCGCAACGTCGTAATGATTCTCTCCCGCCTTGTCATATTCAACTATTCTCTGTCTTATGCACTCGCTGACGGTTTCATCATCTATCACAATAACGCCGTTTTCATCCACATCGGTAGTCATCGCCGCAAGCTCAAGCGCGTTCAGCGCCGCCCTTGCATCACCCGAGGCAAGCTGTGCCAGATGCATTCTCGCACTCTCGGGCATATCTATATTCATCGTGCCAAGCCCGTTTTCCTTATCCTTCAGCGCATTGTCAATTATCAAAAGCACATCATCATCGTCAAGCTTTTCAAATCTGAAAACGGTAGATCTTGAAAGTAACGCCTTGTTAACGCTGTGATACGGATTTTCGGCAGTCGCACCAATGAGGATTATTTTCCCCTCCTCTATGTACGGAAGCAAAACGTCCTGCTGATTCTTGTTGAGCCTGTGTATCTCATCAAGGAACAGCACAACTCTACCGCTCGGATTAGTAAGCGACACCACAGCCTCGTCCGCAATTCCCCTTATATCCGAAACACCCGCAGAAACCGCATTCAGCTTTCTGAAAAGATGGCTCGTTTCGTTAGATATTATTCTTGCAAGCGTAGTCTTACCCGTGCCGGGGTGACCGCAGAATATTACGGACGAAAGTCTGTCCGACTTTATCATTCTGTAAAGCAATTTACCCTTGCCCACTATATGATCCTGACCCACAAATTCACTCAGTCTTTGAGGGCGCATTCTTGCCGCAAGAGGAATATTATGATCCATAACCTACCATCCTTTCGTTTACAGTAAATAACCTATTATCAATTCTATAACCAGCACCGCACCGCAAGCCGAAGCCGCAACAGTCAAAAGGCTCTTGTTAAAATACGCAAGCAGCACCGCCACCGCACAGCCTGCCACGGCAGACACAAGGTATGCCGTAGAATAAAATATCGCAGGCACAGTCATAACTCCAAGCACGGAATACGGTATATAATACAAAAACGAGCGCAAAAATCTGTTAGTTATCTGCTTTCTCACCAGCACAAGCGGAAGCATCCTTATAAGATAAGTCACGCCTGCCATAACGAGCAAATATACCAAAAACACGGTAAAACTCATACCTGCTCCTCCTTAGCGTCCTCAATAGGCATAAGCACCGCAAAAAGTGCGCTCGCCGCCACGGAGCAAATAATTATCACAAAACCACTCGAAACTCTGTTCAAAACAGGAACGTATCTGAAAATGCACCCAAGAATTATCGCCACAAGCACGCACAGCGCGCATGGACGGCTCTTTTTTGTCTGCGGTATCACTATAGCAACAAACATAGCGTAAATAGCGATTCCCAATGCCGATATTACCACGCTCGGGAGCACGTCACCCGCTATAACGCCAAGAATTGTTCCCACGCTCCAGCCGATATACGGTGTAAGTATCAACCCAAACATATATTCTCTTTCAACGCTTTTGGGGTTTGACGCCGTAACAGCAAACACCTCATCCGTATTAACAAACGCTATTAAGAATCTATCCCTCAGCTTAACGCTCTTTGAAAGCTTTTGTGACATCGATACGGACATAAGCGCGTATCTTAAATTAATCACAAGCTGTGTCACCGCAAGCTCTATCAGGCTTCCGCAAGCCGCTATTATTGGCACACCTGCGAGCTGACCTGCGGACGTAACGTTTGCCATGGAT
>SVGF01000082.1 GCA_015056475.1 Clostridiales bacterium | reverse complement strand
GCATAATACTTCATTATGCCGTAAGGCATAACTTCACTTCGGCGTTAGCCGATACTTCACTAAAAACTGCGAGAGTTCGAAGTCATACGCAAAACTGCCGAAAATATCTTTTTCGAACTAAGTATTCCGCTTATGCGGAACGTGAAGTATCCTGCGGACGTGAAGCAAGGCATTGCCTTATGAAGTGCGCTTCGCGCGATAGGGGCGGAATACTTATCTTCACATCGTGCAAAGCACGATACTTCACAGCGGTATTGATCCGCTACTTCACTTGGTAAAGCCAAACTTCACTAATAATTGCTATTAGGCAAGTTTTATGATATAATCCATACTATACGGAGGTACTATTATGTCAGAGAGTAAATTGAGAACACAATCTATGGAGTTTGCGGTGTCCATTATTAACCTTGTAAAAAAACTAAAAGAAAAGCGAGAGTCAATTATTTCTAACCAAATTGGAAGAAGCGGTACTTCCATTGGTGCTAATATTTGTGAAGCGCAGTATGCTCACGGAAAGGCTGACTTTATTTCAAAACTGCAGATTGCTCTTAAAGAAGCAAATGAAACCGGTTATTGGTTGGAGCTGCTATTCAGGACAAATTACATATCCGAAGATGAATATAGATCACTTAATACTGCTTGTGCAAGTATTCGTGTTATGCTCATCTCTTCAATCAACACTGCAAAAGAGAATATGTAATAATTCAGTTATTATAAGGAGTATATAGCCGTGTTTCTATTCAACTTATTTAAGAAAAAACCCCCGAATTGACCGAAGCCCAAAAGAAATGGAACAAAATGTGGGAGAATTGGGATGATGCCGAATCTCCGTACAGAGAATTAATGACGTATTACAACGAGGTAAATAACGGCGGGCATTATCAGTATTTTGACAACGTGAGCAGTACTTCCGACCTGCAAGGTGAAATGGATCAGATAAAAAAGCTTTTGAGTGAAGAATTAAAAGCAAACCTGCAAAGAGCTTACGAATCGTATCTTGTGCTGGAAAGTATGCTTTCGGAGCCGGAAAATGAGATCTCCGATATGCATAATGAGATAATGGACGAATGCGACGATCTTTTCTACGAAAGAGAGAATGAATTTATTGCGGTGTTTGAAGAATACGCATCAAAGATAGAGCTGTAAATTTATATAATAGAAAGCACTTATGACAAACGTTTTTTTCGTTATCATAAGTGCTTTTTTCTAATACTTAGTCATAAAGTCTACACTAATTGGTGTTTTCCCCTTTACACATAATTACTCAAAACGCTCATCCGTTATAGCGTATATTGAACTTTATCTCGTGCAAAAAAGCGCCCCTTCTGCTTGAAGTATACCTGTAATAATTGAGGTAGTATTTTCCGTTTACCCAGAAAAAGCTTTCGGATTCATACGGGTCCTTTATCTTCAGAGTGGTTACGTGCTCACCGTCCCAAGTGAATACCTCAATTATGTTGTCGCGGTCGCCGCTTCGGGGATAATAAACGTAGTTTTTATCGGAGCCCATACCCTGTGCAACGTAATCGTCATTCATTTCGATCTCGTGCAATTCTACAAAATTAAATTCATTGTCGAATATCCTGAATTTTGTTGAGCCCCTGCCCGTACCGTATCTGTCGTTTACAGGGTCGTAGGTTATTGCGCTTATCTTTTTTGATATGGTGATATTTTCCACAAGCTCCAACGTTTCTGGGTCTATGATGGATATGATCTCGCCCGTTGCAGTGCCCTGGCAAACTACAAGCCTGTTATTTTTGGTATCAAACGTCATATCGTTTGCGTGACCGAGATATAGCTCGCCGCTTTGCGCTACAAGCTCCCAGGTGTCCATTTTGTACTTTTGTATGACTGTAACGGTATCCTCAAAATGTCTTGTAACAAAATAAACGAATTCACCGTCGGAGGCTACTCCCTGTGCAACGGTTATCTCATCCGTGTAACCGGGGCAATGCATTACCTCGGTAGAAATGATATCGTAATCGTATCCGCCATTGATTATATCCGCCAATAAAATATAGTCGTCAGCCTTATAAATTATCTCGTCGTCTTCATCAAACTTCAGGTAACCCTCCCCGCAATGCTCCTCGGATTTCAATATATCCTCGGTAAAGCGGATCATAGCCAATGCAAGCATATTATCCTCTGTACCTGCAATAATGAGCTTGTTTTTTGTTCTGGTTATGATGTAGCCGTGATCTCCCACTTTTTCGAGTGCCAGCTGAGATTCGGGACGATTGGTCTTGCCGATAAGCATTTCAGCAGCATCAGTTGCTTCAACGCTGTCGTCCGTGCTTATGCCGACTCTGGCAGCACCCGTATGATTGCAAATTGACGCGTAAAGGAGCACGGTATTGCTTCGTGCTTCGTTGCTCATATCGCCTTGTCTGACGAATAAAAACTTCATTTCGCCGTCTTCCACAACGTCAAGCTTGACCTCGGGAGTGGGAGTTGGCTGTGCGGTTGGCGTGGGCTGAGTGGAGGGTGTTGGATCGGGCGTTGCAGACGGTGTGACCTCGCCGCAACCGCATATTGCAGCTACTAACATTACCAAGCAGGCAAAAAGTCCCAAAAATTTGTGCTTAATTGAATTCATCATCATATTTACTCCAACTCTATTTCAAGCTTTACGTTATCTCCTGCCTTGCAGAAATACGCCTTATCACCGTCAAGAGTTACGGTCAAGCCCTCGTCTTTATCCCAACACACGTCTATGCTATGGCCATGATAGCGGACATCCTCAGCCTTAAAGCTGTCGAGCGACGTTCCCAAGGGTCGAATAACAAGAATATTGCCGTCGGACGGACGAATACCGCAAACACCCGTCATTACAAGATCGATGAACGATGAGTGGTTGTAGTGTTGACCGCGCTCGGAATCACTTCTTTTTGCCTTGCGCATTATCTCTCTTGCAAGCCATATGCCCGTGTCGGGGTCCATATTTTCGTCAAGCCACGGTGTACCGTCGGTATCTCTGTGAGAATATGCGTACTGCAACAAAAGCTTCATAAAATCGTTAGCACCAATAACGGGATGCTCTGTGGAGTTGATATACTCTATTACTGCAGTAAGCGTCTGTGCGGTTGCAAACGGCCAAACGGGTCCGTTCCAAAGGCATTCGTGATTAAAATGCTTATTGTATTCGGGGTGTGATGCATCTGCGGTTCTGAGTCCGTATTTTGCAAGGAAACAATTTTCATCAAGAAGATTGCCAAAGCAAGCGTCCCTGCCCTCGGTGGGAATGCCGTATATCCACGGAATATAGCCAACAAGCTCTCTTACGTTCTGTATTCCGTTCTTTTCGGATCTTGTTACGTACATTCCTATATCGTCATTCCAGAGCTCGGTATTGATCTTGTCACAAAGAGTGCGGGCTTCGCTTTCAAACTTTTGGGCGGCTTGGTCATCGCCTTTTCTTTTTGCGAATTTTGCCAATGCAAGTCCGTCGGCATACATATATGAATTGAGTGTTGTGCGGAAACCGTCGCCGGAAATGGAGTATTCCATACCGTCGCGGTCGCAAAGCTGAGTAAACATACCGTTTGGCTTTTTGTGATCGTCCCACGCGTAATATATTTTTACGAGATTTGAGTACATCTCATCAGAAACGCGGTTATCACCCGTTACCTTTTCAAGCTCGCTCGTGCTGTCGGACAACGGGAAACTATATGAGCGCGGACTGCCCTCGGTGCACCAGAATTTTATATAGTCCGTCATAACGTTCGTTTCGTGAAGCCATCTGCCGTCCCTTATATGATGCATTGCGGGGCAGTTGATGGTGTTGTGCTTGCCTGCCCATCCAACGTTGGGTAAAAATTCAGTTACAACACAGCCGTCGGGCGTTTCTTTTACATGACGCTGATACAATTCGCAACGGTAATTGTACGTAACGTTCAACTCGTTATCGGATGAGGTGAATTTCGGAAAATGTATATTCATACTTAGCCTCCAAATATGTATTGTAATTATTATAGCACAAAGTGGGGATATTTCAAGGGGAAAAACGCCGACGATGAATTAATCCGGAGTTTATTTTGAGATTTTTACAAGATAAGATTTTCTTAAGCTTGTCTTTAGGTAGATGTGTTAAAATAATTTTAATATTTTTTGATTATTTAGTTTTACTAATTCCACATTTTATGGTATAATAATTACATTATGGAACGGAGCTTCGCTCCCTTTGATGTAATTATTGAACCATTTGAGGTAGAAACGCGGATAACGCGTTTCATTATGGTATAATGTAAGATAAGGTTAGAAGTTTTGAGTAAATATCTATTTTGAGTAAGGAGAACCCTATGTCAAAAAAGAACAAAAATTGGATAAAGCCGCGCCATCTTGTGGTAAGAAACGTGGCGTACGTGCTGTTGTATCCGTATATTAAGCTGAAATACCGCATCAAGGTGGACAAATTCAAAGAGCAACGCGATACTCCGTATCTTATATTGCTGAATCACCAAACTCCGTTTGATCAATTCTTCTGCGGAATGTCGTTCAAGGGCAGAATTTATTATCTTGCAACCGAGGATATATTCTCAAAGGGCTGGATATCGTCCATCATTCGCTGGCTGATCGCGCCCATCCCGATAAAAAAGCAGGCGACTGACATCAACGCGGTAAAGAATTGCATCAAGGTTGCAAAGGAGGGCGGCACTATTGCCATTGTGCCCGAGGGCAACCGTACTTACAGCGGTAAAACGGAATACATGAATCCCACCATTGCGCCGTTGGCAAGAAAGCTCGGCTTGCCCATAGTCCTTTACAGGATAGAGGGTGGCTACAGTGTTCAACCGAGGTGGACCGACGCCACAAGACGAGGCAAGATGCATTCCTACGTTTACAGAGTCATAGAGCCCGAGGAATATGCCGAAATGACAAACGACGAGCTTATGGCTGCCATCCGGGAAGGTCTTTACGTGAACGAGGCTGTGGCGGACGGCATATTCAAGTCAAATAAGCGCGCGGAATACCTCGAAAGAGCGATATACGTTTGCCCCTTCTGCGGATTTGCTCATCACGAGAGCAATGGCAACGAGATCAGATGTAAAAAATGCGGCAGGTCAGTTACCTACGGCGAGGATAAACGCCTTAAGGGTAACGGCTTTGATTTCCCGTTTGAGTTTGTAAACGATTGGTACGAGTATCAGAGCGAATTTGTAAATGGTCTTGACGTAACTGCTATGACGGATAGTCCTGTTTTTGAGGATAACGCCGATATGTTTGAGGTCATCGTTTATAAAAACAAGAATATCGTTCTTGAAAATGCCGATATTCGCCTTTACGGCAATAGAATGGTCGTTAACGAGGGTAAGGCTGACGAGGTCGTGTTTAATTTTGATGAGGTATTCACAATGGCGGTTCTCGGAAGAAATAAATTGAACGTGTACGTCGGCAAGCAGATATTCCAGTTTAAGGGTGATAAGCATTTTAATGCGCTCAAATATGTGAATATATATTTCAGATACAGAAATATAGCCAAAGGAGAAGCAGATGGAAAATTTTTGGGATTATAGTGTTTGGTCAAGCTTTAATATAGTAGCGGTGCTGCTCATCAGCTTGCTTGCGGGTAATATGGTTAAAAAGGCTATAAAGCCTTTAAGGGCATCGCTCATACCAACGTCCGTGCTTGCGGGTATACTGTTGGTTATCGTTGCTTCGATATATAAAGCAATTACGGGCAACGTGATGTTTGATACAGCCTTTTTTGGCGGTCACGGCACACAGAGCCTTGAGGTGATAACCTATCACGCGCTTGCACTCGGCTTTATTGCGGCAACGTTCAAGCCTTCAAAGGGCAAGCTTACAAAGAAAAGGACCGAAGAAATATTTAATACCGGCGTGACTACGGTATCTACGTACCTTATTCAGGCAATATTAGGCTTGGCAATATCAATGATCGCAATGTATTTCATATCCGATTTCTTTGTTGCGGCGGGCATACTTCTTCCGTTTGGATACGGTCAGGGCACGGGCCAGGCATTGAATTACGGTGGTATTTTTGAGAATGATTTTGGTTTTGTTGGCGGAAAGAGCTTTGGCTTGACAATTGCGGCGCTTGGATTCATAAGCGCAAGCATCGGCGGCGTTATTCATCTTACGTACTTAAAGCGCAAGGGGCTTATCAAGCCTCAGACAGAGATCGTATCCGCAACTAAGGAGAACGTTGATACCGACAACTCAATGAACGAGAGTATGGATAAGCTTACGGTACAGGTTGCTCTCATCGCGCTTGCTTATATGATAACCTATGCGATAATGGGCTTGTTGGGCAAGCTTTTGCCGGGAATGAAGTCCGTTGTCTATGGATTTAACTTCCTTTTGGGTGTGTTGAGTGCAACTCTTGTAAAGGCTGTGATCAATCTTCTCAAAAAGAAAAATATTATAAAGAAGGAATACGTAAGCGATTTCCTCATGACGAGAACGAGCAATTTCTTCTACGACATAATGATCGTTTCGGGAATTGCGGCTATCCGCTTCGGTGCGCTTGAAAATTATTGGGGCGTGATACTCATAATGGGCGTGGTTGGCTTGGTTATTACATACGTTTACAACAGAATTATTGCTAAGGTGCTTTTCAAGGAATACGTTGAGGAGCAATTCCTTGTAATGTACGGCATGCTCACGGGTACAGCCAGCACGGGTATAATCCTCTTGAGAGAAATAGACGGAAACTTCAAGACTCCCGCGGCTGACAATATAGTATATCAGAATTTCCCTGCAATAGTATTCGGCTTCCCGCTGATGCTGCTTGCAACGTTGGCACCGGTAAAGCCCGTGCTTACGCTTATAATTCTGATAGCGTTCTTCTTGGTTATGAACGTGATATTGTTCAGGAGTAAGATATTTAAGAAAAAGAAATAACGGATAAAAAACAATAAGCGGACGAAGAAATCAAAAGTCTTCGTCCGCTTTGTTATTCGTATTCCGTAAGAGATTAATGAGTGAAGTTTTCACTGACGTGAAAGTGAAGTTGCTGCGCAGTGAAGTTTGTACTGACGTACAAGTGAAGTTAAGTTTGCCCACTTTGCCGAAGGCAAAACTTCACTATCCTCAAGGATAACTTCACTTACGAAGTATACTTCACTTGCCCGCAAGGGCAAACTTAGTTCGGGGACCTGCAATATGGGTGCTACCCATATTGCAGGTCCCCGCATCCCTCTCCAGTATATAATATACCATACTGACCTCAAAATGTCAAACATTTTATTGTAAACAATATGTAAATAAAATGTGTGTTAAAACTGAATTAAACTCAATATTGTAACAAATACGACATTTTTTGCAAAAAATGCAAAATAACGCGCTTATAGCGAGATTTAGGTAAAAAACGCATTATATGCAGCACAAAACGGCTAAAATGGTGCTTAATTGTTAATAAATTGTAAACAATTTCGCTATAGGGCGCGGTAGGGCTTGACAAAAAAGCAAAAGAGTGTTAATATAATATACTGCTACAGTATCGCGTTGTTGGCAATACACATAGTGAAAAAATACAGCAACTTATGACGAAAAATTCCGTTTACAACGCATTTTGAGTGTGCGGCGGCAAGCGGTTTTTCAAAGTTAAATTGTAAATTTTTTATGAAATGCTTCAGCGTTAATAATCGGGCAATAAAAATTTTGAGGGGTGATGTGGACGATGGTACATCCTGTGCAATTAGGCAAAAATACAAGAATGAGCTTTTCCAAGATCAAGGAAACGTTCCCCATGCCGAATTTGATCGAAATTCAGACGGTATCTTACAAATGGTTCTGCGACGAGGGATTGCAGGAGGTCGTGGATGATTTTTCTCCCATAACAGACTTCGGCAATAATCTTGAGCTTCAGTTTGGCAAGATCTATTTTGATGGTCCGTCTAAGTATTCTATTCAGGAATGTAAGGACAGAGACGCAACCTACGCTATGCCTTTAAAGGTCGAGGTTCAGCTCTATAATAAGGAAACCGGTGAAATTACCGGACCTAAAGAAATATATTTGGGCGACATGCCCATGATGACTCCCTCCGGTACTTTTGTTATCAACGGTGCTGAGAGAGTTGTCGTAAGCCAGTTGGCTCGTTCTCCCGGCGCATATTATAAGATGAAGAGGGATAAGAACGGTGTTCCCGTATACGAGGCTACCGTTATTCCTATGCGCGGCGAGTGGATCGAGTACGAAACTGACTCCAAGAACATAATGTACGTTCGTATCGCAAGAACGCGAAAGATCATCGCAACAGTTCTTTTGAGAGCGCTCGGCTTCTGCTCCGACGAGGAGATCATTGAGCTTTTGGGCGATAGCGAAATGCTCAGAGCTACTCTTGAAAAGGATACTACAAAGAACGAATGGGATGCTTTGCAGGAGATATACAAGAGACTTCGTCCCGGCGATATCCCCACAGAGGAGGCTGCACGCCAGCTCATTTACCAGACATTCTTTGATTATAAGAGATACGACCTTGCAAGAGTAGGCAGATATAAGATCAACCACAAGCTCGGTCTTCACCACAGAATAAAGGGTAAGACCTTGCGTGACGACGTTTACTCCGCTATGACGGGCGAGCTTATTGCCGAAGCAGGCACAACTCTTACAGACGAGCAGGCTATTGAGATAGAAGACAGCGGCGTTTACTCAGTATGGGTAAAGACTGAGTCCGGCACAGACGTCAAGATCATCGGTAACGGCTTTGTTGACGCGGCTAAGTACCTTCCCTTTGACCCCAACGAGGTTGGCATTCAGGAAAAGGTTGATCACAAGGTTCTTGCAGAGATCCTTGCTCTCAACATTGATGACGTTGAAGCACTCAAGAAGATCTGCAGAGAAAGACTTAAGGAGATCTGCCCCAAGACTATCACAATAGAGGATATCCTCGCATCAGTCGGCTATATGCTCAACCTTTCCGACGGTATCGGCGAGTGCGACGATATCGACCATCTCGGTAACAGAAGAATCCGTGCGGTTGGCGAGCTCTTGCAGCAGCAGTTCCGTATTGGTATGTCAAGAATCGAGAGAGTTGTAAGAGAGAGAATGCAGACTCAGGATATGGACGCAGTTACACCCAGCGACCTTATCAATATCCGTCCTCTCGTTGCCGCTCTTAACGAGTTCTTCGGCAGCTCTCAGCTTTCACAGTTCATGGACCAGCAGAATCCTCTTGCTGAGCTTACACACAAGCGTCGTTTGAGTGCATTGGGTCCCGGTGGTCTCAGCAGAGAAAGAGCTTCCTCCGACGTTCGTGACGTACACGACTCTCACTACAGCCGTATGTGTCCTATCGAAACTCCTGAAGGTCCTAACATCGGTCTTATCGGTTCTTTGGCAACATACGCCCGTATCAATGAGTACGGCTTTATCGAAGCTCCCTACAAGGTAGTTGATAAAGAGAACAAGAAGGTTACAAACGATATTATATACATCACTGCTGATAAGGAAGAATACGTTACCATCGCTCAGGGTAACGAACCCCTCGACGAGAACGGCTGGTTCGTTAACGAGCTCGTTATGGCACGTGTTAACTACGAGATCAAGCAGATCCACAGAGATAAGGTAGATTACATGGACGTTTCACCTCGTCAGGTAGTTTCGGTTGCAACGTCAATGATCCCCTTCCTCGAAAACGATGACGCATCCCGTGCCCTCATGGGCTCCAACATGCAGCGTCAGGCAGTTCCGCTCGTAAGAGCAGAGTCACCTATCGTTGGTACAGGTATGGAATACAGAGCAGCTAAGGACTCAGGTGTCTGCGTTATAGCTGACTGTGACGGTTACGTTAAGAAGGTAGACAGCGACAATATCGTCGTTATAGACAATGAAGGCAAGGCTCACACGTACGAGTTGCTTAAGTTCAAGCGTTCCAACCAGGGTACTTGCATCAACCAGAAGCCCTTTGTTTCAGTTGGCGAGGTCGTTCATAAGGGCGACATCATGGCTGACGGCTCATCAACAGATCACGGCGAAGTAGCGCTCGGCAGAAACATGCTCGTAGGCTACATGACGTGGGAGGGCTACAACTACGAGGACGCTATCCTTATCAACGAAAGATTGGTAAGAGATGACGTTTACACATCCATCCATATAGAAGAATACGAAACGGAAGCAAGAGATACAAAGCTCGGACCGGAAGAGATCACAAGAGAGATCCCCAACGTGGGTGACGACATGATCAAGGACCTCGACGAAAACGGTATCATCCGTATCGGCGCAGAGGTTATGCCGGGTGACATCCTTGTTGGTAAGGTAACTCCCAAGGGTGAAACAGAGCAGACTGCCGAAGAAAGACTTTTGAGAGCTATTTTCGGTGAAAAGGCAAGAGAAGTAAGAGATTCTTCTCTTAAGGTTCCTCATGGCGAAGGCGGTATCGTTGTTGACGTAAGAATATTCACAAGAGAAAACAAGGACGAGCTCAAGCCCGGCACAAACAAGCTTGTAAGAGTATCCATCGCACAAAAGAGAAAGATCTCCGTTGGTGATAAGATGGCAGGACGTCACGGTAACAAGGGTGTTATTTCAAGAGTACTCCCCGCATCCGATATGCCCTTCCTTGCAGACGGTA